>NZ_JBXVVI010000066.1:0-750 GCF_057219155.1 Roseovarius sp. YIN77 | reverse complement strand
ATCTACTGCAAGTGCTCGCAACATTCGCTTATGCGGATTATTGCCGTAGTGCCGCGACGCCGGGGGCAAGATGCAGAGATTGCCATGGTACAGGCCGTGCGGTTGATATTGCCAAAACAGAGCTGTGGGGGAGAGTTGTCGAGAAAGAGTGCGGAAGATGCAAAGGCGTCGGCTATTCAAGGATGCCAGCAAGCGCAGCATATCGCGCTGTGACGATGCTAATCCCAAACCTTACCCAACCCACCTGGTCACGCACTGTTAAGCCGCTGTATGACGCTCTGGTGGTGCAATGCCACAAAGAAGAGTCAATCGCAGACAACATTTTGAATGCGGTCACACGTTAGCAGCATGATTGCCACGGATGGCAACATATTAACGGCATGATATTGACTTATTGAATAAAATTGGGTAAATTTGACTCAACGATGGGTTAATTCGCTCGTTGTGGTAGTGAGATGAAAAGAGGCGGCGCTTACTACCGATTCCGCCTAGTTGGTCACTTCGACGTATCGTCTGGAACTCCAACCATCGCAGGCAGAGAGGTCTGCAAAATGCAATCCCGAAACAGTTCGCAGGTAATAGTTAGAGCCTGCATAACGGTTTCGGGATTTTTTATATCTGCACAACAGGTAAGAGCATTGAGTCGATAATCGTGAAGAGTCGGCGAGCCTGGTTAGCCAGTGCTCTTTCCGTTGTGCTGAATTAAGCGAATACCGGAAGCAGAACCGGATCACCAAATGCGTACAGGAT
>NZ_JBXVVI010000065.1:0-750 GCF_057219155.1 Roseovarius sp. YIN77 | reverse complement strand
ATCGGCGCAGAAAATGTTGTTAAAACAGAAACCCAGCAAACATTCGTAAATGGATTGCTCGGTTTTATTACTTTAGGCATTTATACTCCGCTGGAAGCGCGTGTGTATTGCTCACAATAATTGCATGAGTTGCCCATCGATATGGGCAACTCTATCTGCACTGCTCATTAATATACTTCTGGGTTCCTTCCAGTTGTTTTTGCATAGTGATCAGCCTCTCTCTGAGGGTGAAATAATCCCGTTCAGCGGTGTCTGCCAGTCGGGGGGAGGCTGCATTATCCACGCCGGAGGCGGTGGTGGCTTCACGCACTGACTGACAGACTGCTTTGATGTGCAACCGACGACGACCAGCGGCAACATCATCACGCAGAGCATCATTTTCAGCTTTAGCATCAGCTAACTCCTTCGTGTATTTTGCATCGAGCGCAGCAACATCACGCTGACGCATCTGCATGTCAGTAATTGCCGCGTTCGCCAGCTTCAGTTCTCTGGCATTTTTGTCGCGCTGGGCTTTGTAGGTAATGGCGTTATCACGGTAATGATTAACAGCCCATGACAGGCAGACGATGATGCAGATAACCAGAGCGGAGATAATCGCGGTGACTCTGCTCATACATCAATCTCTCTGACCGTTCCGCCCGCTTCTTTGAATTTTGCAATCAGGCTGTCAGCCTTATGCTCGAACTGACCATAACCAGCGCCCGGCAGTGAAGCCCAGATATTGCTGCAACGGTCGATTGCCTGACGGAT
>NZ_JBXVVI010000064.1:0-803 GCF_057219155.1 Roseovarius sp. YIN77 | reverse complement strand
CCATGGCCCAGCCGATGACACGGCGGCTGAAGGCATCCAGCACGACCGCCAGATACACAAAGCCCGTCCAGGTCGGTACATAGGTGATGTCGGCAACCCACAGCACGTTCGGTGCGTCGGCATAGAAGTTCCGGTCCACCAGATCAGCGGCAGGGCGCACCCTTGGGGCGCGCTCCGTGGTCACCACGAACTTGCGGCGACTAACGCCTCTCAAGCCCTTGGCTAACATCAGACGCTCGACACGCTTGCGACCAACGAAGACACCTTCATCGGCCAGTTCGGCATGGATGCGAGGCGCCCCATAGGTTTGCTTTGATGCCTTGTGGATCGTCGCGATCCGTTTGGTCAGCGCCTCGTCGGCCACCTGCCGTGCGCTCGGCGGCCGGCTGTGATAGGCATAGAACCCGCTGCGGGACACTCCCAGTATGCGCGACATCATCTGGATCGAATACTCGGCCTGATTTGCGGTCATGAACTCGAAGACCTCCGCGATGTCACGTCGTTTTGTGCAAACCAGGCCGCAGCCTTTGAGAGGATGTCGCGCTCCTGGCGCAACTGTTTCACCTCGCGCCGAAGCTGGCGCAGCTCGTCACGTTCTGCGCTCGTCAGGCTGCTCGGGTCGTCGCCATCATCAACCGCCGCCTGCCTGACCCATTCGTGGATCGTGGCGGCGCAGGGTTCATACTCCCGCGCCAGGCTTTCAACACTGCGCCCGGTTCGCACCAGCGCGACCATTTGATCCCTGAATTCCGCAGGGTACGGGTTCCTCGTTCTCGGCATGAAAAACATTCTCCTTCATCGAT
>NZ_JBXVVI010000063.1:0-925 GCF_057219155.1 Roseovarius sp. YIN77 | reverse complement strand
TTTTCGGGGAAATGTGCGCGGAACCCCTATTTGTTTATTTTTCTAAATACATTCAAATATGTATCCGCTCATGAGACAATAACCCTGATAAATGCTTCAATAATATTGAAAAAGGAAGAGTATGATTGAACAAGATGGATTGCACGCAGGTTCTCCGGCCGCTTGGGTGGAGAGGCTATTCGGCTATGACTGGGCACAACAGACAATCGGCTGCTCTGATGCCGCCGTGTTCCGGCTGTCAGCGCAGGGGCGCCCGGTTCTTTTTGTCAAGACCGACCTGTCCGGTGCCCTGAATGAACTGCAAGACGAGGCAGCGCGGCTATCGTGGCTGGCCACGACGGGCGTTCCTTGCGCAGCTGTGCTCGACGTTGTCACTGAAGCGGGAAGGGACTGGCTGCTATTGGGCGAAGTGCCGGGGCAGGATCTCCTGTCATCTCACCTTGCTCCTGCCGAGAAAGTATCCATCATGGCTGATGCAATGCGGCGGCTGCATACGCTTGATCCGGCTACCTGCCCATTCGACCACCAAGCGAAACATCGCATCGAGCGAGCACGTACTCGGATGGAAGCCGGTCTTGTCGATCAGGATGATCTGGACGAAGAGCATCAGGGGCTCGCGCCAGCCGAACTGTTCGCCAGGCTCAAGGCGAGCATGCCCGACGGCGAGGATCTCGTCGTGACTCATGGCGATGCCTGCTTGCCGAATATCATGGTGGAAAATGGCCGCTTTTCTGGATTCATCGACTGTGGCCGGCTGGGTGTGGCGGACCGCTATCAGGACATAGCGTTGGCTACCCGTGATATTGCTGAAGAGCTTGGCGGCGAATGGGCTGACCGCTTCCTCGTGCTTTACGGTATCGCCGCTCCCGATTCGCAGCGCATCGCCTTCTATCGCCTTCTTGACGAGTTCTTCTGAGCGGGAGAT
>NZ_JBXVVI010000062.1:0-940 GCF_057219155.1 Roseovarius sp. YIN77 | reverse complement strand
AATACGTGGCTCAGACAATACAACCAGATCAGACCACATCATGCTCTGAACATGCGCCCACCAGTCCCAGAAACCCTTTTAGACAAACCGCAAATCACTGGTACTGAAACAAGGGGCTAGACACGCTGAAACTTACCTGTTGGGTTACGATTAATGGCCTTCAATCTGTTATCTACCCAGTTCTTTTACCCAGTTCTTCACACACTGATTCCATCGCGGGCCGGAGCGCCTCAATCGAGGGCTTCACATATCTCTGCCCCGTGATCGACAAGGGCGTGTGATTAAGCAGTCGCCCTACGATCTCTTCAAGCACGCCTGCTTCCATAGCCACAGTGGCGAAGGTGCGGCGGTGCGCATGAGGTGACCACTTCAATCTTGACGGTCCGCTGATACGACCGCTGGCTGACTTTGGCGATGGGAACACCCAGTCACGATGAAGGTTTCGGATGGGCGCTAAGATCTCGTGGTGCACCTGTAAAATGGGCAGATCAAAACTGCGCCCATTCTTTGTTATCGGTAGGTGAATGCGGTCTTCATGAACTTGATCCCACTTCAAGGTGAGAAGCTCGGTTTTCCGTAAGCCCGTGAAGAGTGCCATCTCGTAGAAGACGCGATGGATGGGATTGGGCAGATCGTCCATCGTCTGTCGCCACGCTTTGAGGTCTTCGATGATCGCTCCGTCCGGGGTTTCGTCATACCATTCAATCGCCATGGTTGGTGACTCAGGTAAGTCATGCGTTCGTCGGGCATGGTTCCAAACTGTGCGAAAATACTTGAGAAGGTGATTGGCCGCGGAAGGGCGATCAGCCATCGACCGATGCCGATCAGCCACCATCTGCTTGCTGATCTCGTCCAACGGCAGACGCATCCAATCTTTCAAGTGCAGTTCGAACTGCTGGCGCATACTTTGTTTGTGATCGTCAGATCGAAGCTTCGGTCG
>NZ_JBXVVI010000061.1:0-1000 GCF_057219155.1 Roseovarius sp. YIN77 | reverse complement strand
ATCCTCATCAGTTCTGCGCAGTGTGATTAATTCCAGGCATTCAACGTTCTCTGCACCACGATCAACCAAATCGCCCACCGAGATAAGCAGGTCTTTTTTGTTGTCGAATCCAATCGTATCCAGTTTGTTCATCAGGTTCGTGTAGCATCCGTGCAGATCGCCAACTACCCAAATATTTCGGTATTTGCTGCCATCAATTTTTTCGTAATAGCGCATCTCTTTCACTCCATCCGCGATGAACCATGAGAACGTCGTTGACGATGGCGTGCATTTTCCCGTCTTTATCATCAACGTATTTTCTGACCGTACCGCGACTACATTTCAGTCTGCGTGCTACTTCTGTCTGATTTCCGTATGTTTCAACGAGCATGTCTGGAATGGTTTTTACTGAGAACGTCATGCGGCCTCACTTCTGCTATTTCGCAGGTCTTTGAGTTTCTGTTGGTACTCTGCCTTGATCGCCTTGCACTCTTCGATAGTCCAGCGATGGCGGTTATGGTTTGATTCGATTTCGTCTACTGCTTCCTGCCCGATGCGGCTAATCAGTTCGACGCGATACGGAACGAGATTTCCGCTTTTGTGCTGGTTGCACACCACGCATTGCTTGTGAATATTGCGTTCATTAAATCGGAGTTGAGGTGCCGCAGCAGTTGTCCGGTAATGTCCGGCATCCCACTGAGCAGACGTGAGCGTTCCGCACGAGATACATGGTAAGTCGCGGTCTCTTTCTCTGATGAAGGCGTTTACGGCTTGTTGGGCTTGTTTAATCCAGTAACTGCGGGGCTTTAAGGCGAGTTTTCGAATCTTAAGTTTATCTTTCTGTTTCTGCTCCTCTCGTCGTCGTTTCTTCTCTGCTGCTTTTTCCGCTTTTTCGCGTTCTTTACTTCGTCGTTCGAGTGCTATCTTGGTTCCACACTCTGGAGAGCACCACCACTGATTAGCGAATGCAGGGTGAAACCATTCCCGGCATTCATCGTTTTTACATCGTCTTCGCGCTGAT
>NZ_JBXVVI010000060.1:0-1010 GCF_057219155.1 Roseovarius sp. YIN77 | reverse complement strand
AATACGTGGCTCAGACAATACAACCAGATCAGACCACATCATGCTCTGAACATGCGCCCACCAGTCCCAGAAACCCTTTTAGACAAACCGCAAATCACTGGTACTGAAACAAGGGGCTAGACAGATCGGAACCTACCTATTCAGCACGCTTTGCTTCTGGGGATTTCTCTCACAGCGACCGCTTGTTGCGCGTTGAATCCGGTCTTCGAGATCGGAGTCGAAGCAAGCTATTGTCTTAGGAGTTGATTGTGAGCATAACTTACGAATTAGCCACTTGGCATCCCATTTCTGACCTAGTTGGGCCGCGCGACAAGCGACCGCTTTGAGCACATAGCGATCCATACCGCACTACGCACATTTTTGACAGAAGGGCGGATTCCGGACTTTCTCCGCAGGCGCGAACCGATCAAGCGGGAGTGTTAAAAGCCGACATCCACAATCGCTTGAAACCGATACCTTTTCTGCACAGCCGCAAGGCGGCTCGGAGCCCGATATTGCCGTTGCATTGCGACCCAAACGGAACTAGTCGGGGACCCCGCTGACGATGGCAAATCGTGAGTTGGCCGAACGCTGGCGGATAGTCATCGCCGACTGGTATTCAGCACTTTCATAGCAGCCACGCGCTGCTTCGACGCTATCAAACTCGATTACAACGGGTCGCGGATACATTTCGCCTTCGACGACATCAATGTCTGCGTCACCCCTGACCAGATATCGCCCGCCGTGTGCCGCCACCGCCGCCGCAGCCGCAAGCTTGTAATTCTCATATGTGTCAGCGTCGGTAATCGCGATGTTCACCATCCAATAGCCCTTTGGCACGTCTAATCTCCTGTATTGATGTAGGAGAGCGTAACCAAATCGGATGGCACAGACAACGACCGCGTAGAGCCGATTCTGTTGAAAAACACCGTGTTATGAGGGTGACTGATGCTTGGTTTTTGCGACCGCAAGCCTTTCTGTTTTCAGGCTTTTCGCGGATGCTGCGGTGCAGGAAAGATCTTGGCGAGTTT
>NZ_JBXVVI010000006.1:0-121364 GCF_057219155.1 Roseovarius sp. YIN77 | reverse complement strand
GAACTCGTAAAACAGCGCTGCCTGTGCTTCCTGCCTCGGTCCCATCATCGCCAATCCTCCTGATCAATAAGAGAATTGAATCAGCGATCAACCCATCAATCAAGCAGGAGTTTTTCAACAAAATAGGCGGAGTCAAGAAATTCGGGAAAACTTTTCGATTTTGACAGTGTTTTAAGAATTCCGAGACGCGAAACCGGGCTTGTTCGATCGTTGAATTGCCCTCTGAAACCTGCCAAAGATCAGCGTACAATCGCTGCCGGATGGTTGGGCAGCTTGCATAGCCAAAGGGCCTGACAATGAAGCTCGTCTTGATCGGGGATCATTCGAATACTGTAATCGCCCACCGCGCCATTGATGCCGCGATGGTGTTGGCCGGGGGGGACCTCAGCGCCGATTGGCTGCACAGCAGCCGTCTGCATGCTGTCGATCTGGCGTGTTATGACGGCGCGTGGGCTGTTCCAGCCAGCCCTTATGCCGATATGGATGCCGTGATCGACGCGATCCGATATTTTCGCGAGGCTGGCAAACCCTTTCTGGGCACTTGCGGCGGCTATCAGCATGCCCTGATCGAATATGCCCGTACTGTGTTGGGCCACCCGCAGGCCGGATTGACAGAGGTTGATCCCGATTGCCCGATGCCGTTGATTTCGGCCATGTCCTGCGCCCTGATCGAAGAAACCGATCCCGTATTGCCCGAACCCGGCGGGTTGATCGCGCAAACCTGCGGGGCCCAGCCATTGGATGAAACCTATCATTGCAGCTTTGGCCTGAACCCGGATCACGCGCATATTTTTGATGGCAGCCCGATGCAGGTCGCCGCCCGCGCCCCGGATGGTGCGGTCCGGGCCATGGCGTTGGCCGATCATCCGTTTTTTCTTGGCACCGCGTTTCAGCCCGAACGTGCTGCCCTTGCGGGCGAACGCCACCCGATCATTCGCGCCTTTGTCAGCGCCATTCAAACGGGATCGCGGGGCCACCAACGGTGACAGTGGTATCGCCGCCAGCATTCCAGTTGAACAGCACGACGTGCCAGCGGCCGGGATACGACCGCGCGGTATAAATCATGCCGTCTGCGCCACAATCGCGCACGGAATCTGAGACCTGCCAACAGGTCGCCCGTTCCCCCCGCCCGTGTTGTTCTGCCCATGGGACATTTGCCATCTCCTCTGACACGCCCAGCGCTTTGCAATGGTCGGGGTCGCGCAGATCAATGATCTTGTTCGATTTGATCCACAAAGGCACCGTGACACGCGCGGGGTCATCATCCCGCAAATAGGCATCCACAGCCATCGCCGCCCAATCGCGTGTGGGTGAAGCATAAAATGCCGCCTGTCCATCGTGGTGATAGCGGCCAAAGGGCGACCGCGCCCCGTCCAGCACCTGATCTTCATGATCGGCAAAAACGATCCGATAAAACCGTGCGTCAATGCTGTGAAATTTCACTAATCCCACCACGGCCCGTGATGCGCGCCCTCGGCATCCACACGTTCGAAGCTATGCGCGCCAAAAAAATCCCGCTGCGCCTGGATCAGATCGGTCGTGCCACGGGCCTGGCGCATTGTATCGTACCAGGCCAGCGTCGCTGACATGGCGGGCATCGGCAGGCCGGCGGCAATCGCGGCCCCCAGCACCCGGCGCATGGCATCGGTTCCGGATTTCAACACGTCCGCAAAGCGCGGCGACAACCACAGCCGGCCATGGGGCAGCCCTTCGCGATAAGCATCGGATATATCATCCAACAGCGCCGATCGGATGATACATCCCGCACGCCAGATTGCGGCCACCCTGGCCATGTCGATATCCCAGCCATATTCATCGGATGCGGCCTGCATCACCTCAAACCCTTGGGCATGGGACAGGATGCGCCCGGCCAGAAGTGCGGCCTCCAGATCATCGTCAGGCACATCCACCGCACCGGTGCCGCCCAGCGCCTTGGACCCGGCCGCTCGCGCTTCGATTTGTGAGGACCAGCTGCGCCCGCCGACTGCGGCCTCAATCGATGATGCCGACTGCCCCAATGACAAGGCCTCGATCACCGTCCAGCGCCCGGTGCCCTTCTGCCCGGCGCGGTCCAGAATGATGTCGACGACAGGTTTGCCGGTTTTGGTATCCGTGGCCGCCAGCACCTTGCCGGATATCTCCACCAAATAGGATTTCAGCGGCCCTGCATTCCAGCGGGTCATCACCGCACCGGCATCCGCAGGCGCGACCCCCATACCATCGCGCATCAACCCCCAGACCTCTGCCAAAAGCTGCATATCGGCATATTCGATCCCGTTATGCACGGTCTTGACGAAATGCCCGGCCCCATCCGGCCCGACATGGGCGGCGCAGGGCGCGCCCTCGAACTTCGCGGCAATCGCTTCGATCATCTCTTTGATCGGGGCAAAGGCCGACGGATCGCCCCCGATCATCATTGATGGCCCGGTTCGCGCGCCGTATTCGCCGCCCGACACACCCATGCCGATGAAATTCAGGCCCCGTTCCGCCAACGCATCCGTCCGCCGCCGCGTATCATGAAAATTCGCATTGCCCGCATCGATGATCGTGTCGCCCTCTTGCAGCAAAGGCGCGTATTGGTCGATCACCTGATCCACAATCGGCCCCGCCGGAACCATCAGGATGATGTTTCGGGGCCGTGCCATTGCCGCCACGAAATCCGGGATAGAATTGCCGCAATTCACGATCCGATTGGCCAGCGATCCGGCCTCCGCCATGAAGGCATCGGCGACTTCGGTCTTTCGGGTGATCACGGCGATGGGAAAGCCGTTTTCCGCGATATTCAGCGCCAGCGCGCTGCCCATCGTTCCCAAGCCAACCAAACCAAAATGAACTTCAGACATCCGATTACTCCTGCGCGCATATTGCCCCAAACCTAGAGCCTCTCGTCCAAACGACAACCCCCGGCCTCGCTTTGCCGAAAATACTCCCGCCGGAGGCATGAAATCGCCGCAAAGCGGCAGATTCCTTGCGCCTTCCCCTTGCACCTTCGCCCTGCCTGTCTATAACCCACGACAATTTGCCATTAGGGGACTCGGACCATGCCAAAAAGAACCGATATCAATTCAATCATGATCATCGGCGCCGGTCCCATCATCATTGGTCAGGCCTGCGAGTTTGACTATTCCGGCGCGCAAGCCTGCAAGGCGCTGCGCGAAGAGGGCTACCGCGTCATTCTGGTCAACTCCAACCCGGCCACAATCATGACCGATCCGGGGCTGGCGGATGCCACCTATATCGAACCGATCACGCCAGAAGTCGTTGCCAAGATTATCGAAAAAGAACGCCCCGATGCGCTCCTACCCACCATGGGTGGGCAGACCGGCCTGAACACCTCGCTCGCACTCGAAGAAATGGGCGTCCTGGACAAATTTAATGTCGAGATGATCGGCGCAAAACGCGAAGCGATCGAAATGGCCGAGGATCGCAAACTGTTCCGCGAGGCCATGGATCGCCTAGGGCTGGAAAACCCCAAAGCCACCATCATCACCGCGCCCAAGAAACCAACCGGCGAGGCTGATCTCGATGCGGGCGTGCAAATGGCGCTGGACGAGCTGGAAGAGATCGGCCTGCCCGCCATCATCCGCCCAGCCTTCACCCTTGGTGGCACCGGCGGCGGCGTCGCTTATAACCGCGAGGATTACATCCATTTCTGCCGCACCGGCATGGATGCCTCCCCGGTCAATCAGATCCTCGTCGATGAAAGCCTCCTGGGCTGGAAAGAATACGAGATGGAGGTCGTCCGCGACAAAGCGGACAATGCGATCATCGTTTGTTCGATTGAGAACGTCGATCCGATGGGCGTGCATACCGGCGATAGCATCACCGTCGCCCCGGCCCTGACCCTGACCGACAAAGAATACCAGATGATGCGTTCCGCCTCGATTGCGGTCTTGCGCGAAATCGGGGTTGAAACAGGCGGATCCAACGTTCAATGGGCAGTGAACCCCGACGACGGCCGCATGGTCGTGATCGAAATGAACCCCCGCGTCAGCCGTTCCTCGGCGCTGGCGTCCAAGGCCACTGGTTTCCCGATTGCCAAAATCGCCGCGAAACTGGCCGTGGGTTACACGCTGGATGAGCTCGACAATGACATCACCAAGGTGACGCCTGCCAGTTTTGAGCCGACCATCGACTATGTCGTCACCAAAATCCCGCGCTTTGCCTTTGAAAAATTCCCAGGCTCCCAGCCCAACCTGACCACCGCGATGAAATCGGTGGGCGAGGTCATGTCCATCGGCCGCACCATCCACGAGTCGATGCAAAAGGCACTGGCCTCGATGGAAACCGGCCTCACAGGCTTTGATGAGGTCGAGATCGACGGCGCCCCTGACAAGGCTGCCGTTATTCGTGCGATCAGCAAACAGACCCCAGACCGTCTGCGCACCATCGCCCAGGCCATGCGCGAGGGGCTAACCGATGACGAAATTCAGGCCGCCACTGCATTCGACCCGTGGTTCCTGGCCCGTATCCGTGAAATCATCGATGCAGAGGCCAATATAATCGCCAACGGCCTGCCCGAGGATGAAAAAGGCCTGCGCAATCTGAAAATGATGGGCTTCACAGATGCCCGCTTGGCCAAACTTGGTGATCATTCCGAGGGCTACGTTCGCGCCAAGCGTCACGCACTGGGCGTGAACGCGGTGTTCAAACGCATCGACACTTGCGCTGCCGAATTCGAGGCACAGACGCCTTACATGTATTCCACCTATGAATCCCCAATGATGGGAGAAGTCGAATGCGAGGCACGCCCATCAGACCGGAAAAAAGTCGTCATTCTGGGCGGAGGCCCCAACCGGATCGGACAGGGGATCGAATTTGACTATTGCTGCTGTCACGCTTGTTACGCGCTGACCGATGTTGGTTACGAAACCATCATGATCAACTGTAACCCGGAAACGGTGTCGACCGACTATGACACGTCAGACCGCCTGTATTTCGAACCCCTGACCGAAGAACACGTTCTGGAAATTCTGCGCAAAGAACAGGAAAACGGCACGCTTCACGGCGTGATCGTCCAGTTCGGCGGCCAGACCCCGCTGAAACTCGCCAATGTGCTGGAAGCTGAAGGCATCCCGATCCTGGGCACCACCCCCGACGCGATTGATCTGGCCGAAGACCGCGAACGCTTTCAGGCCTTGGTCAACAAGCTGGCGCTGAAACAGCCGAAAAACGGCCTCGCCTCGACAGAGGATCAGGCCATCGCCATCGCCGAAGAGATCGGCTTCCCGCTGGTCATTCGCCCGTCTTATGTTCTGGGTGGCCGGGCCATGGAAATCGTGCGCGATATGGGCCACCTGAAACGTTATATCAAAGAGGCGGTTGTGGTTTCCGGCGACAGCCCGGTTTTGTTGGATGGCTACCTCTCTGGTGCAACAGAGGTCGATGTTGATGCCCTTTGTGATGGCAAAGACGTCCACGTCGCCGGCATCATGCAGCATATCGAAGAGGCCGGTGTGCATTCCGGCGATAGCGCCTGCTCCCTGCCGCCCCATACCCTGTCTGCCGGGATCATTGCAGAACTGAAACGCCAATCCGTGGCACTGGCGCTGGAACTGGGTGTTGTCGGCCTGATGAACGTGCAGTTCGCCGTGAAAGACGACGATATCTACCTGATCGAGGTCAACCCGCGCGCCTCCCGCACCGTGCCGTTTGTCGCGAAATCCACCGACAGCGCCATTGCCTCCATCGCGGCCCGCGTCATGGCTGGCGAACCCTTGTCCAATTTCCCACTGCGTCCGCCCTATCCCGCCGACGCCGCCAAGGGTGAGCCCGAACCCATGGGCGACCCGATGCGTCTGGCCGACCCTGATCAAATGCCATGGTACAGCGTGAAAGAGGCGGTGATGCCCTTTGCCCGCTTCCCCGGT
Organism: Roseovarius sp. YIN77; assembly: GCF_057219155.1. Taxonomy (NCBI): domain Bacteria; kingdom Pseudomonadati; phylum Pseudomonadota; class Alphaproteobacteria; order Rhodobacterales; family Roseobacteraceae; genus Roseovarius; species Roseovarius sp. YIN77. Next base: position 115,494 of record NZ_JBXVVI010000006.1, on the reverse strand, counting down.
GTCGACACCATCCTGGGCCCCGAAATGCGCTCCACCGGAGAGGTCATGGGTTGGGACCGCTCCTTCCCCCGTGCCTTCCTCAAGGCGCAGATGGGCGCAGGTATGATCCTGCCGACCTCGGGCAAGGCGTTTATTTCGATCAAGGACATGGACAAGACCCCAATGATGGTCGAGGCCGCACAAATTCTGATCGATCTGGGCCTGACCATCGTGGCAACCGGCGGCACCGCAACCTTCATGCAGGAAAACGGGATCGAATGCGCCCGCGTGAACAAAGTTTACGAGGGCCGACCAAACGTTGTTGATTTGTTGAAAAACGGCGAAGTGTCGATTGTCATGAACTCGACAGAGGGCACCCAGGCGGTTGAGGACAGCCGTGAAATTCGCGCCGTCGCACTTTACGACAAGATCCCCTATTTCACCACCGCCGCCGCCAGCCACGCCGCCGCTCTGGCGATGCGAGCGCAGACAGAGGATGAGATCGGGGTCCGCAGCCTGCAAGGCTGACCCGCCCCGACATCCTCACACCCCTGTGTCTGGACAAACTGTGCCTGACGGGCTAGCCCGGTCAGAGTTTATTACCTGTAAATCGGGACCGTTATGATCCGTACGCTTTTCTATCCGCTGCTCTTGCTCTGGGCGCTGGCTCTGACAGCCTGCTCCGCCCCGCCCCCGGAAACCGGCATGTCAGAGGCACAGAACATCGCCGATCTGACGCAAAGCATCCGCGCTCTAGGCGATCATGTTGACCCGGCAGAGGCCGCCCGCGCCGCCGCCATCGCCTATCGATACACCAGCCAACTGGCCATCGAGTACGAAATCACCGATCCGCCGCTCATCCACAACGCCAAAGTTAATGCTGGCATCAAACCCCGCGGCCTGTGCTGGCACTGGGCCGAAGACATGCAAAACCGCCTGAATGCCGAAGCGTTTGAAACCCTGGACATTCACCGCGCCATCGCCAATGCCGACAATCCATTCCTGATTGACCATTCCACCGCCCTGATCAGTGCAAAGGGCGACACGATGTATGAGGCGATCGTGCTCGATCCCTGGCGCTTTGGCGGCATCCTCTTCTGGTCCCCGATCGCCCAGGATGACCGCTACGAATGGCACCCACAGGCCGATGTTCTGAACAAACGCCGCCAGCAAAACGACCTGCGCGCCCGGCGGACGGGGGCCACAGGCTAAACACTTGCTCAATTCTTCATCTTAGGACAACGGCGCCTTCAGGTGGCAAGAACCGATCACAAATTGCTCACTCACTTGTGTAATTCGCCAGCCTTCAAGCGTGTTAGCGTCACTCCACGAGCAGTCCCGAGGGGAAAGGGGATTTCCCCGCCAAAAAAGGGACACCAAAATGAAACTCACACATATTACAACATTATCGCTCGTCGCTGTAATGACCGCGACCGCGCCTGCCTTGGCAGTTCTCAACACTCCGGCAAACGGAAGAACTGTGTTTTCCGGAAATGACAATCCAGCACCAGGCGGCGCACATCCCAGCGACCCCAAAAACGGCAAACGATCTGAGCAGGGTGATGAGAGCTCTGGCGGTAATCAGGGTGCCTGGGAAGCGCATAAAAAGTCGGATGCGATTGGTGGTGCAACGGGCCCGTCCGACGACTAAAAAACCTGTATTAGTCCTCACCCACCCTGCTGCTCCTCCAGTAGTCGGCGATTGTCATCGGCATCATCATCCGTGATCCGCTGACTGCGCACACCCGGCTTGGCCCCAAAATGCGCCATGGCGTGTCTGGGATACCAGGTTTGCGGTGTATCCTCGAACCCCGGGGTTTGCGCCAATATGGCGGTGATCGCCTTGGTGCATTGCGCCTTGGGCACCGCACCGTAGCCTTCCACCAGTTGCATCACATGCGCGGCCACCTCGGGGCTGACCGGGACGGTCTGGATCACCGTGTCGAAACTGGCCCGGGTGTGATAGTCCAGATAGAACGCCTCCACCCTTGGTGTAAAACCATAATGCACGTCATTGCGTTCGGGGATTTGCGGGTGCCACCAGGTGCCGGCCGGGTCAAAGATCACCCGCTGGCGGCCATTGATCATCAGCGCCGCGTGGGACCCAAGCCCGCTTTTGTTATTCACGACCGTCATCAGGCTGATCGAGGGTGGCGCCGGGTGGCGATAGGTTGCCTGGGCCACCTCATCATCCGGTGCCCATCGCGGTTGGGCGGTGTTGGCACACGCTGCCAACAACAAAGACAGGCCCATCAAACCGATGGCCTGCCTGAACACATGTGTCTGAAAAATTCGGCGGATCAAATCAGCCGTTGAAAATCGCCAAAAACACCAGAACCGCGATCGATACGATCGCCACGCGGGTGCTTACCTTGATAAACCCGGAAAAGGTTTTTTCCTGGACCGAAACGTCCATGCTGCCATGCTCATGCTCTGCCATCAGAACGGGCTCCTTCAATTCGTGTTGGCGGTGATGTAGCTGAAAACTTTTCCGCTGTCACCACCCCCAATGTCATTCCTGTTCCAGATCTTGCGCCAGGCGAAAGCCGATACGGGTGGGTTCGGCCTGCTCCGCCCGCTTGGGCAGGGCCCGCAACATCACATTCAATTGGCTGACATGCTGGATCAGTTGGGTTTTCGCCCCACTATCATCGCTGCCGTAATAGGTGATGATGTCCGGGTCGAAAAATCCCAATCCCTCGATCCGAATAACACCCGTATCGCCGCCGGCAAATCCCATCGCGACTTCATGTTCATTGTCCAGCTGTTTTTCAAAGTTCTGGATATAGAGGATGATCCGCTCATAGGCCCATTGCGCCGGGCTTTTACTCTCCACCGGCACCTGACTGACGGCTTCGGGCAATTGGGCATCATCGCGGCTGATACTGCCATCGTCGTTGCAGCGCACCGTATGGGCGCGCGGCATGGCGGTTGCTTCCATCGCCTCTGCCGAGGTCATGATTTCATCTGCCATCCGCGTCCTCCTTGCGTTGCCACAACCAGGCCCCGTCGTTCCGACGTGTTCGGCTAACCTGACCGGCCTGATACAGATGTGAAACGTGGGCCATCGCCTCGACCAAGGCAAGCCCGTATTCCCCGCCGCTGATCTCTCGCTTGAAAAGCGGCAGGAAACATTCCCCGGCCGTCTTTGGCACCTCCAGATGCACCAACAACCGACGAAGCGCGCCGTGATGATTGTCGATCAACTGCCGCATCCGCAGCGGCAAGCCCTGAAACGGTAACTTATGACCCGGCAGAACAAGGTGATCTGCGCGCGCCAGTCCGGCCAGACGATCGCAAGCCTCCAGCCAATCGGCCACAGGGTCAGCTCCGGGTTCGGTCACATAAACCCCGATATTGGGGGAGATCGAGGCGATGATCTGATCGCCAGAGATCACCAGATTGTCATCGCGCGACCACAGGGTCAGATGCTCTGGCGCGTGGCCGTTGCCAATATGCACGTCCCAGTCGCGCCCGCCACAACGAATCACCTGATCCTGTTTGATCCGGGTATAGCCCAGCGGCAGTGGCGCGACGCAATCGGCAAAGTTAAAGGGCCGTTCCCCCGCCCGCTGCGCCAGTATTTCTGCGTCCATCCCGCAAGACTGCCAGAATGCCAGCGTTTCTGCCGGTGGGCGGTCCTGTTCATCCAGTCGCAGCATCCGCGCCATCAGCCAGGCGGTGCGCGTTGTCCACAGCTCCGCCCCGTGTTCTGCCATGAACCAGCCCGCCACCCCGATATGATCGGGGTGATGGTGGGTGACAATCACCCGTCGGATTGGCCGCCCGCCCAAGGGCCCTGCCATCAGCCGCTCCCAAATCGCCCGGGTTCGGCGGCTGTCAAAGCCGGTATCGATCAGCGTCCAGCCATCCCCATCATCCAGCGCATAAACATTGACATGGTTCAGCGCCATCGGCAGCGGCAGGCGCATCCACAGCACGCCGGGGGCAACCTGGGTCGCCTCCCCCTCTGCCGGTGGGGTCTCATACGGGTAAATCAGTCGGGCTGTCTTTGCATCCATGGCGTGTCTTTATCCGGTCACGCAGCTTGCGCGCAACCCGCCCTTTCTTTTTGGCACAAGTACGCCCGCCGGAGGCATCCTAGCCTTCCAGATCCGCAACGCTGACAGCATAGAGCTCCCCGGCCCCTGTGCGCGCATGATCCAGCAATCCCCGGCATTCCGGCAACAGCCGCCGGATATAGAACCGGGCCAACCGGGTGCGCGGCCCATCTCCGCCCTCGGCCATCGCCGCCCGTAAATGCGCCTGCGCCCCCAGAACCCGGGCAAAGGCCCGCAGATAAGGCACCGCACCCGCGAACCGGTCGTTCATGTCGTCCTGTTCCAGCAACCATTCGGTCGCCTCGCGCAGGCTTTCGGCGGCCGACCACAGCGCCGCACTCATGTTAGGGAACAGCGCACGTTCCGCCTCGGCGTCGGCCTCAATCTCATCGAGCAACCGGAAAGCGGCATCACCCCCATCCATCAGCTTGCGCCCCACCAGATCCATGGCTTGGATGCCGTTGGTGCCCTCGTAAATCGCCGTGACCCGCACATCGCGGGCAAACTGGGCGGCGCCGGTTTCCTCTATATATCCCATACCGCCATGCACCTGCATCGCGACAGAGCTGACCTCAACTCCCGTATCGGTGCCAAAAGCCTTGGCAATCGGGGTCAAAAACGCCGCCCGCGCCTGCCAGTTCGCATCCCCCGTTGCGCGCGCCATATCAATCGCCACCGCACAAGACAGCGCAATCGCCCGGGCCGCAAAAATCTCTGCCTTCATCGTTGCCAGCATCCGGCGCACATCGGCATGATCCGCGATTGTTCCACTGCCGCCCTCAACCGGGCTACGACCTTGCCGTCGGTCCAGCGCATAGGCCAGCGCCCGCTGATAGGCACCTTCGGCGGCCCCAATGCCCTGACCGCCCACACCCAGACGGGCATTGTTCATCATCGTGAACATTGCCCGCATCCCCTGATGCGGCGCGCCAATCAACCAGCCCGTTGCGCCGGCATAATCCATCACAGCAGTGGGGGAGCCATGCAGCCCCAGCTTATGTTCCAGCGACACAACGCTCAGCGCGTTCCGTTTCCCCGGATTGCCATCCGCATCCGGCAGGAATTTCGGCACCAGAAACAGGCTGATCCCCTTGGTCCCCGACGCCCCATCGGGCAGCCGCGCCAGCACCAGATGGCAGACATTGGCGGTAAAATCGTTGTCTCCCCAACTGATGAAAATCTTTTGCCCGGTAATGGCATAGGTTCCATCACCATTATCCTCGGCCTTGGTGCGCAACGCCCCCACATCTGAACCGGCCTGCGCCTCTGTCAGGTTCATTGTCCCGGACCATTCACCGGACATCAGCTTGGGCAGATACAGCGCCTTGATCGCATCGCTCGCGTGATGTTCCAAAGCCTCAATCTGGCCCTGGGTCATCAACGGATTCAATTGCAGGGACAGGCAGGCCCCGGCCATCATCTCGTTCACACTGGAACTCACCGCCATCGGCAATCCCATGCCGCCATAGGCCGGGTCTCCAGCCATCCCGACCCAGCCGCCTTCGGCAATCGCATGGTAGCCGTCACCAAATCCCGGTGACGTCCTCACCACCCCGTTGTCCAATTGGGCCGGATGCAAATCGCCGGGGCGTTGCAGTGGGGCCAACACCTCATCGCACAGCCTTGCCGCCTCGGTCAGGATTGCCTCCACCAGGTCGTGATCGGTTTCTGCAAAACACCCTGTGGCCAACACATCACCCAGCCCCACAACCTGATCCAGCAAAAACTGATACTCGCCAACCGGCGCGCGATAAGTCATTGTCTTCCCTTCCCAATGCGACCTGACTATGATGCCAGCAACCCCTGACAGGGGCTCTAATACAGGTTATCCCCTGTCGACAAGACCGCAACCAGAACGCAGCGTAACAGCATATTCATGTCCAACGACGACCTACATACCAAGGTGCTGTCCACCTCGCCCGCCGATATTGAATTTGCGGCCGGACTCTTAAGGGATGGCAAGCTCGTCGCCTTCCCGACGGAAACGGTCTATGGGCTGGGCGCTGATGCCTGTTCGGGCAGTGCCGTGGCCAAGATTTATCAGGCCAAGGGCAGGCCCAGCTTCAATCCGCTGATCGCCCATGTCCCCAACCTGTCGGTTGCGCGTGCCTTTGCTCATTTCTGCGACGATGCGCTTCGTCTGGCCACAGCGTTTTGGCCCGGCCCGCTGACACTGGTACTGCCAGTAAAACCAGGCACCGCCCTGTCGCCACTGGCCAGCGCCGGGCATGACACGATCGGCATTCGGGTGCCGGAACATCCCGTGGCCCATGACCTTCTGGCGGCCTTTGGTGGCCCGGTCGCCGCCCCGTCGGCCAACCCATCCGGCCGGATCAGCCCCACCACCGCCAATCACGTGCTGGCCGGATTGCACGGAAAAATCGACGCCGTGGTCGATGGTGGCCCGTGCGAGGTCGGTCTTGAATCCACCATCATCGGGTTTGAGTTCGGCCCCGCCCTTCTGCGCCCCGGCGGCCTGCCGGTGGAAGAGGTCGAGGCCTGCCTGGGTCAAAAATTGATCGCACGACAGGCCCCCGTCAATGACACCAACCCCAACGCACCGGGGCAGCTGACATCGCATTACGCCCCCAACGCGCCCGTGCGCCTGAACGCCACACAAAAGCTACCGGGCGAACATCTGTTGGGTTTTGGCCGGGTCGAAGGGGCGGATCTGAACCTTTCGCCCTCTGGCGATCTGGTCGAGGCTGCCGCCAACCTTTTCGTCGACCTGCACCGGCTGGACAAATGGGGTGCGAGCTCTATCGCGGTATCCCCGATCCCCGAAAAGGGGCTGGGCCGCGCCATCAATGATCGCCTGCGCCGCGCCGCGGCCCCACGCTGATCACTGCACGATCATGTAAACCTTGCGCAGCGTCTCGGTGATTTCCCAGATCAGCGGCGTGCCCTTGGCGATAAAGAAACTATCGCCCGGCGACATCACCTCGACCCACCCATCCGCATCGGTCAGGGTCAGTGATCCGGATATCACCGTCATAAACTCATCCACCGGATAGGCGTCAATCACCTCCCGGCAGGGCGCGCATTCCCAAACACCCGCCAAAATCGACTCGTCGGCAGAGCTGTAATGCGAATAGATCAATTCTGTCTTGTCACTGGTGGTAAAGGCATCTGGGGCCGTCAGATCAGATTTCTGCATCTCTGACGGAAACGGGTTCACTTTGAAACCGGGCTGCGACATGTCTGGGCTCCTGTGCTTGGCTCAAGCCTATTCTACAGGCAAAGCCGCACCCGGTCTTCTGGAAAACTGATGACCTGTGCCAATCTGCGCTATATTCTGATTGGATATAGGAGGGATTCAGCTATGTTCATCAACACGATTTCCGAGGAAGAGGCCACCGGCAACACCGCCCGCCTTTATGATGCAACCCGTGAAAGCGATGGCTTTGTCCCCAACTTCGTCAAGGCCTTCGGCCATAATCCGAAAGTCCTGATCAAATGGGGGGAGCTTCTGGACACCATCCGCGATCATCAGGACCTGCGTCGATACGAACTTGCCACGCTGGGCGCCGCCCGCGCCATGCGCCATAGCTATTGCATGCTGGCCCACTCCACCAACCTGTTAAAGGCGGGCATGCCCCCTGAGACACTCAAACAGATCGGCAAGACCGGCGATGCCAACGAACTGACAGATCAGGAACGCCTGATCATGGCCTATACCGCGAAAATCGCCACCGACGCCGGATCAGTCACACAACAGGACATTGACGATCTGCGCGCCACCGGGCTGAGTGATGCCGAAATTTTCGATATTGCCGCCACCGCTTGCGTGCGTTGTTTCATTTCAAAACTCACAGATGCCATGGGCGCCCGGCCCGACAGTCATTATCTGTCAGATATGGATCAAGAATTGCACGAAGCCCTGGCGATAGGCCGCCCGATCGAAGCGGCCTAAACCCCTTCCTTTCGCCCCAAATACCTCGGGGTGAATTGGTCCGCAGGATCAAGAGGGGCAGCGCCCCTCATCCCGCGCGAAGTGCCAGAAAGAATGCGGCACCTCCGCACCGCTGGATCACCGGCCTGCGTAAATCCCGACAACCTTGGCCACGGCATCCTCGGGCGACAGTTCCACGCTTTCACCGCTCCGGCGGCTGGTCAGTTCCACAACACCGTTTTTCAACCCGCGCGGCCCGACGGTGATCCGCCAGGGCAGACCGATCAGATCCATCGTCGCAAACTTGCCGCCAGCGCGTTCATTGCGGTCATCATACAAAGGTTCCAACCCAGCGTTCGACAGCGCGGTATAAAGGCCTTCACAGGCTGCGTCTGCTTCCGCATCGCCTTGCTTCAGATTGACGATCCCGCAATGGAACGGCGTCACGCCCTCGGGCCAGATGATGCCCTTGTCGTCATGGCTGGCCTCGATGATGGCACCGACCAGACGGCTGACGCCAATCCCGTGCGACCCCATATGCACCGGCACCTGCTCCTGCTTGTCGTTGACCACCGTCGCACCCATCGCATCGGAATATTTGGTCCCGAAATAGAAAATCTGTCCAACCTCGATCCCGCGCGCCACGCGGCGGCGCTCCTCGGGTACCTCATTGAACTTCGCCTCATCATGGGTCTCATCCGTGCGGGCATAGCGCGATGTGAACTCCTCCAGCACCGCCTGACACTGATCGACAGAGCTATAATCGATCTCCCGATCACCAAACTTCAGATCGGTGATGGCGCTGTCATAGAATACCTCAGACTCACCCGTCTCCGCCAGCACCAGAAACTCATGCGTATCGTCCCCACCAATCGGGCCTGAATCCGCCCGCATCGGGATCGCCTGCAGACCCATACGTTCATATGTCCGCAGATAGCTGACCAGATGGCGGTTATAGGCGTGCAGCGCGTCCTCTTTGGTCAGATCGAAATTATAGCCGTCCTTCATATAGAACTCGCGCCCGCGCATCACCCCGAACCGAGGCCGCCGTTCATCGCGGAACTTCCACTGGATCTGATACATGGTCAGCGGCAGATCTTTATAGCTGTTCACATGCGAACGGAAGATATCGGTGATCAGCTCCTCTGCCGTCGGCGTAAACAGCATGTCACGCCCATGTCGGTCCTGCATGCGCAGCATTTCCTCGCCATAATCATCATAGCGGCCGGACTCACGCCACAGGTCCGCCGATTGCATGGTCGGCATCAGCATCGGATGATGACCCGCGCGCTGCTGTTCCTCGTGCACGATATCTTCGATCTTGCGCAACACTTTGAAGCCCATGGGCAGCCAAGAATAAATACCGGCCGAGGCCTGCTTGATCATCCCGGCCCGCAACATCAACCGATGGCTGACAATCTGCGCCTCCGCAGGAGTTTCTTTCAGAACAGGCAGGAAATAACGGCTCAGGCGCATGGCGGCTCTCTCAGAGAAATTCAGTCAAAAACCGTCTAGGCGATTGGGGGCATGGGGGCAAGGGTGGGCGATATGCATATACCCCGTAGGGTGGGCATTCTGCCCACCATCACCCCTCCCCCCGTGCCGCCCGCTTCTCCGCCCGCATCCGCACAACCGCCCCAATATCAAAAAACGGCCGCGGCGGGATCATTGCCGGTTTGATCAGATTCAACGCGTCGGACAGCAGATCAGACCCCTCCCCCATCGCCAGATCGGCAATCAGCCGCCCCATGATTGTGCCCCGCGCGATGCCGGACCCGTTATAACCCCCGCACAGATACAGCCCCGGATGGACCTCCTCAAACACCGGTTTGGCGTTGCGGCTGGTGCCCACGGTGCCCGACCAAGTAAACTCCAACGCCTCTGCCCCCAAAAACGGAAAGCGTTTTTGCAAGCCCTCTACATGCCGATTGCGCCGCTCCGCCAGCATCCCTGCAGAAATCCCCCCGGGGCGATATTCCACCGTGTTGCGCATCAATACCCGCCGGTCCTGTGTCAGGCGCAACGTCGCCCCCAGCCGCCGGGGCGATAGGATACCCCATGTTGGCGCAAGACCGATCTGATCCTCTTCCTCTGCGGTCAAGGGCCGGGTCAGGCTGCCGGTCAGGGCCAGCGGAAAGATTTGCAATCGCTTCAATCCCAACCGCGCGAAAAACGCATTCACGGCGACGATCACCTTGGGCGCGCGCAGAGTGCCGCCGGACATCTCCACCCGCCAGTCACCGCCATCGCGGCTGATTTTGCGAACCGGCGATTGCTCATAACATTCGACGCTCTCCGGCAGGCTCGCCGCCAACCCAACCGCCAACATTGCCGGTTGCAGCAACGCGCCACCCCGCGATTCCACACCCAATCCGTAAAAGGACGTTCCCAACCGTTTTGCCAGCACATCGCCCTCGATCAGTCGCGCGTCCACGCCCAGATCATGGAACTTCGCCACATGATCGCGTAGCTTGTCGAAATTCGCCGGGTTATGGGCGGCGTGGATTGATCCTGTATCCTCCCACTGGCAATCAATCCGGTATTCATCGACCAACCGGCGCAGCTCTGCCACACCCGCATGATCAATCCGGTTCATCACCATGTAATCCGCGAGCCCCTGCGCGGTGTGCAAGAGCGCCCGACCGGGGCTTTCATTGGCAACGGCAAAGCCTGAATTGCGCGCGCTCGCCCCACCGGCGATCCGCTTGCCCTCGATCAACACAATCCGCGCGCCCGGTTTCTGAACGGCCAACTGCCGGGATGCCGCCAATCCGGTCAAGCCGCCACCGATCACCACATAATTGGCCCGCTGATCCCCCTGCCACCATGGGCGCGGTGGCAGATCAGGCGCCAACGCACTCCATCCACAAATATCCGTCACGGTCATGTCTGACCCCTCAACATGAAAATGCCCCCGCAGATGATCCGCAGAGGCAATGGTTACACCGACGCAATACCGACGCGTTACCGCATCGGGTTTTGGCCCTACAGGGCAGCGCGGTAAAGCGCCTCCAGATTGGTCTCATTCAGTTCAATCGGGTTGCCACCGCAGCTCGGATCGATCACGGCCCCCTTCACCAGCTCGGGGATGACATCCTCCGTCACGCCCAGATCGGACAGGCGGCGCGGGATACCAAGGGAGTCGTTAAGCTCCTGAACAAAATTGCAAAATCCGGCAAAACCACCGTCAATGCCCAGATAGGCGGCGACTTGGTCAAAACGGTCCGATATCGCTGGTGCGTTGAACTCCAACACCGCAGGCATACAGACCGCGTTGGTGGTGCCGTGATGGGTGTTGAAATGCGCGCCGACCGGGTGGCTCATGGCATGAATGGCGCCCAGGCCCTTTTGAAACGCCGTCGCCCCCATCGCCGCCGCCGACATCATCTGCGCCCGCGCCTCGATATCCGTGCCATCGGCATAAGCGCGTGGCAGATAGTCCTTTACCAACCGCATCCCCTCCAGCGCGATGCCCTGGCTCATCGGGTGATAATGCGGGCTGGAATAGGCCTCCACACAATGGGCAAAGGCATCCAAACCTGTCCCCGCAGTGATAAACTTCGGCATGCCCACGGTCAGTTCCGGGTCACAAATCACGACGGTCGGCAACACTTTGGGGTGGAAGATGATCTTCTTCACATGGGTTTCAGAGTTGGTAATGACAGAGGCGCGCCCGACCTCCGATCCGGTGCCCGCCGTGGTTGGCACAGCAATGATTGGCGCAATCGCATCGGCATCGGCGCGCGTCCACCAATCGCCGATATCCTCAAAATCCCAGACAGGCCGTGTTTGCCCGGCCATAAAGGCGACCATTTTGCCAAGGTCCAGACCTGATCCACCGCCAAATGCAATCACCCCGTCATGACCCCCGGCCTTATATACAGCAACTCCCGCCTCCAGATTCATCTCGTTGGGGTTCGGATCGACCTCGCTAAACAGCCCCCGACCCAGACCGGCGGCCTCCATGATATCCAGCGTCGATTGCGTGACCGGCAGGTTCGCGAGCCCCTTATCCGTCACCAACAAGGGCCGCTTGATGCCAGCCGCCGCACAGGCATCCGGCAGTTCCTTGATCCGGCCAGCCCCGAATTTGATCGCGGTCGGATAAGACCAGTTTCCAGTCAGGCTCATGATGTCACCTTTTTCATATGATAGGATTTCGGACGCGTCAGGTTGTGATAGCCGATCACCGACAATCCCCCGCCACGCCCGGTGTTTTTGCAGCCGGTCCAGCACAGGCCTGGATCCAGATAATCCGCCCGGTTCATGAAAACCGTGCCGGTTTCAACGGCGTCCCCGACCCGGGCAGCCCGATCCAGATCACGGGTCCACAGGCTTGCCGTCAGGCCAAATTCGCTGTCATTCATCAGGGCGATGGCCTCAACGTCCGATGCCACTTTCATGATCCCGACCACGGGGCCAAAGCTTTCATCTCGCATCACCCGCATATCGTGGGTGACATTGGTCAGGATTTGCGGGGTCAGATAGGCGCCGCCATCATCCTCGGCCATCGTCTCGATATGGGTCACTGCGCCGTCGGCCACGGCTTCTGCGATCTGGGCACGAACCTCTTGGGCAAAACGCACATTCGCCATCGGGCCGATGGTGGTGTCGGCATTCAACGGATTGCCGAGCTTATAGCCTTTCACGATCGCCACCGCCTTGGCAACGAAATCATCATACAGGCTTTCATGCACATAAATGCGTTCAATCCCGCAACAACACTGGCCCGCATTGAACATCGCCCCGTCGATCAGCGTGTCGACGGCGGCATCCAGATTAGCATCCTCCATGACATAGCCGGGGTCCTTGCCGCCCAGCTCTGTGCCCACGCCGGTAAATGTGCCCGCCGCTGCGCGCTCCATCGCCTGACCGCCGCCAACAGAGCCAGTGAAATTCACGAAATCAAAGGCATTGCCTGCAATCAGGGCATTTGTCACGTCATGGGATAGGAACACATTCTGAAACACGTCCTCCGGCACCCCTGCCGAATGGAAGGCCCGTACCATCCGTTCCCCCACCAACAGGGTCTGTGTGGCATGTTTCAACACCACCGTATTCCCTGCAATCAACGCCGGGGCAATGGTGTTGATTGCCGTCATATAGGGGTAATTCCACGGCGCCACGACAAACACGACCCCATGCGGAACGCGCTTGATATAGCGCTTGAACGTCGCGTCCTCACCCACCTCAATATCGGCCAACGTGCTTTCGGCAATCTCCGCCATATACTGTGAGCGTTCGTTAAACCCGCCAAACTCCCCGCCATAGCGCACCGGGCGCCCCATCATATGGGCCAGTTCCGGCACGATCTCGTCATTCATCGCACCCACGGCGGCCACGCCCGCCATCACCAGGTCGATACGTTCTTGCAACGGCCGCGTCGCCCATTCGGCTTGCGCCGCCCGCGCGCGCGCCGCTACCTCAAATGCTGCCTCACGCGATGAAACCTCGCGCTCGGCAAAAACCGATCCATCAATCGGTGATATACATTTCAATGTCTGGCTCATGCCAAGATCTCCATTCTTGGGCCACCCAACGGGCCCTTCCTTTCGCCAAAAATACCTCGGGGTGAATTGGCCGAAGGCCAAGAGGGGCAGCGCCCCATCGTCCCAAACCTACGACCGTTCAAATCCGCGGGCGATTTCATAATCCGTCACCACACGATCAAAATCCTCCAACTCCACTTCGGCGGCCCGGGTGTAGTGATCAATCACATCATCCCCCATCGCTGCCCGCAGCATCGCTGATCCTGCCAACGTTTGCCGCGCATCGCGAAGGTTATGTGGCATATGACTGACCGCCTCGCCCGCATAGGCATCGCCATCAAACGGATCCTGAAGCGTCAGCTTCTCCTCGATCCCCTTGATCCCGGCGGCCAGCATCGCGGCCTGCGCCAGATAGGGGTTCATATCCGCCCCCGGCACCCGGCATTCCACACGGATGGCCTTGCTTCCTTCGCCGCACAGACGGAAGGCTGCGGTGCGATTGTCCACCGACCAGACGATTTGCGTGGGTGCAAAGGTGCCCTTGGCAAAGCGTTTGTAGCTGTTCACGTAAGGTGCCATGAAATAGGTATATTCGGCCGCATATTTCAGCATCCCGGCCATATAGTGATCCATCAGTTCAGACTTGCCCAATGGCCGGTCCGGATCGAAAAACGCCGGTTTGCCATCCGCCCATAAGGATTGATGCACATGGCTGGCGGACCCCACCTTGTCATGGGACCATTTCGACATGAACGTCGCCGCGTGACCGTTCTGCCAGGCGATCTCTTTGGTGGCGTGTTTGGCAATCGTATGATGATCGGCACAGGCCAGGGCCTCTGCATATTTGATATTCAGTTCTTCCTGACCGGTCTCGGCCTCACCTTTCGACCCTTCAACCGGCACGCCCATTTCGTACAGCCCGTTGCGCAAGGGACGCATCACGTGCTCTTCCTTGGTGGTCTGCAGGATGTGATAATCCTGATTATAGGCGCTGATCGGGGTCAGATCGCGGAACTTGTCGGCCCCGATCTCGGCAAAGCTCTTCTCAAACAGGAAAAACTCCAGCTCTGTCGCCATCGTGGCGGTATATCCCATATCGGCCAAACGCGCGATCTGACGTTTCAACATCTCGCGGGGCGCGTGGGGCACAGGTTTATGTGTCGCATGATCGATGATGTCACACAGCACCATGGCGGTCGCCTCCAGCCACGGAACGGGGCGGATGGTGCTCAGGTCTGGCACCATCACATAGTCGCCATAGCCCGATTGCCAACCGGTCGAGGCAAACCCCGTGGGTGTTGCCATTTCCAGATCGGTGGCCAGCAGGTATTTGCAGCAATGGGTTTCCTTATGTCCACTGTCGACAAAGGCCGCCGCGTGATAACGCTTACCCATCAGGCGCCCCTGCATATCAACCGCGCATACCAAAACCGTATCGATTTCGCCTGATGCGACCTGTGCGCTCAGATCATCAAAACTCAGCTTGCCCGCCATCTGTTTTATCCTGTCTGTAAAAGGGTCCCGGCGCAGATCACGCTGCGCCGGGGATTGATATTAACCGTAGCGATAAGGCCGTCCAGCCTTTGCCATATCAGCGTTATACTGTTTGAAGATTTCAACAACTTTCGCCTTGGTCTCTGACTCGGCCGCGATTTCATCCCAAAACACAGTGGCGGCTTGTTCGACTTGTGCCCATTCCGCATCCGGGATCGAGGTTAGTTGCATTTTTGTACCATTCACACGCAAATTGGCTTCACCACCCCAGTACCAATACTGGCGATAGTAGTGCGACTGATCCATGCAGACCTTCAACAGGGTTTGCAAATGCTCTGGCACCTCATTCCAGCGATCCATATTGGCAAAGAAATGCCCGATCCAGGCGCCAGAAATGTTGTTGGTCAGGAAGTAGTTGGTCACATCCGCCCAGCCAACGGTATAGTCTTCGGTGATGCCTGACCAGGCCACACCGTCCAGCTCACCGGTCTGCATCGCGACCTCGATATCCTCCCATGGCAGGGTCACAGGCACCACGCCAAATTGGCTCAGGAACCGGCCCGCGGTTGGGAAGGTAAAGACGCGTTTGCCTTGCAGATCCGCCAGGCTGTTGATCGGGTCTTTGGTGGCAAAGTGGCACGGATCCCAGGATCCGGCGCTGATATGCTTGACGCCAACCTTGGCATATTCCTCTTCCCAAATCTCCTTCAGGCCATACTGTTCGAACAGAACCGGCACATCCAGTGAATAGCGAGAGCCGAACGGGAAGTACCCGCCAAACACGGTCACCTCGGTCGGTGAGGCCATAGAGTCATCATCCGACTGCACCGCGTCAATCGTGCCGCGCTGCATGGCACGGAACAGCTCCCCGGTTGGAACCAACTGATCGGCTAGGAAAAGCTCGATCTGCATTTCATCGCCAGCAATCTTGTTGAAGTTTTCAACCATTGGCTTGACCACGTGGTCAGACAAAGGTGTTCCGGCATAGGTTTGAAGCCGCCAGGTAATGGTGGATTGCGCGATGGCTGGTGCTGCCAACGGTGCAGCGACCGCGCTGACACCTGCGGTTTGTAGAAACTTACGTCTAGTTGTCATTTTAGTTCTCCCTTTTGTTAACGGCCAGTTTCAAAGTCTTTTTATTGTTATTTTCCATAGACATACTCGGGTAACCACAATGCGATTTGCGGAAAGATCATCACCAGCGACAGCGCCAGCACCATGACCATGGCAAACGGGATGATCGATTTGTAAATATCCTTCAATCCGATCTCTGGCGGCGCCATGGCCCGCATCAGAAAGAGGTTATAGCCAAACGGCGGGGTCATATAGGCGATCTGCGTGGTGATTGTATAAAGAACCCCATACCAGATCAGATCAAAGCCCAGCGCCCCCACCAGCGGCACATAGAGGGGCGCGACAATGACCAACATCGCCGTGTCATCCAGAAACGTCCCCATGATGATAAAGCTCAGCTGCATCAGGATCAGGATCATCCATGGCCCCAGACCCAGCTGCTGGGTGAACAGGTTTTCAATCGCCTTCACCGCGCCCAGCCCATCAAAGATCGCGCCAAAGCCAAGTGCGGCCAGAATGATCCACATGAACATGCAGGAAATCGCCAGCGTCTGCCTGACCGAAGTCTCAAACACCTCTTTGGTCATCCGACCCTTGATCACGGCAGCAACGAACGCGGTCATCGCGCCAATGGCCGAACTTTCAACAAGGCTGGTATAGCCTTTGACGAACGGCACCATCATCATCGCGAAAATTGCGAGTGGCAGAATACCGGCCCGCAGCAGGCGCAGCTTTTCCGCCATGGAAACGTTGCGTTCTTCCTCTGGCAGCACAGGCCCCAGATGCGGCTGAATGCGGCAACGCACATAGATGTAGATGATAAACATCGTGGCCATCATCAGCCCTGGAACAACGCCCGCCAGCCACAATTGCCCAACGGGCTGACGCGCGATCATTGCGTATAGGACCAACACCACCGACGGCGGTACCAATATGCCCAAACTCGACCCGGCCTGTATCACCCCCGTGACCATGATCTTGTCATAACCCCGCCGCAACAACTCCGGCAGGGCGATGGTTGCACCAATGGCCATACCTGCCACGCTGAGCCCGTTCATAGCGGAAATCAGCACCATCAGCCCGATCGTCCCGATGGCCAGCCCGCCCCGAACCGGGCCCATCCAGACATGAAACATCTTGTAAAGGTCGTCCGCGATCCGGCTTTCCGACAGAACATAGCCCATGAAAATGAACATTGGCAGCGTCAAAAGCGGATACCATTTCATCAGCTTCATCGCCGCAGAAAACGGAATTTCCGACCCGCCCGTACCCCACAACATCAGCCCCGCCAGCGCGCCGATAAAGCCGATGGCCCCGAACACGCGCTGCCCGGTCATCAGCATCAGCATCATGCCGGAAAACATCAGGATGGCGATCATTTCATGCGACATCAGAACTCTTCCCCTCGGATACGTCCGATATCGCGAAACAGCTCCGCCAGACATTGCAACAGCATCAGAAACACCCCGAACACCAGGATAAATTTCACCGGCCACAGATAGGGCCGCCAGGCGGTGGAGCTGCGTTCCAGAAAACCCAACATCTTGCCAGCGGCAGTGGGGCCCTCGGTGATCAGCACCACAATCAGCTCTTTGAAATAGGTAAACGGCTCCAACCCGAAATAGCCCAGCGAATAGGCCGTCGATCCGATGGCGCCATACAGAAGAATGGACAGGTAAAACATCAAAAACAGAACAGTAAAGGCATCAAACCACGCCTTGGTGCGCAACGACCAGCCGCCATAAAACAGATCCATCCGAACGTTTGATCCCAACTGGATCGAATAGGGCCCGCCCAAAACGTAATAGGCCACCATCACAAATTGCGCCGTTTCCAGCGTCCAGGGGGATGGCAAAAAGAATGTCTTGGACACCGAAGACCACAGCAATACGCCCACCAGCGCAAAAATCAGATACATCGCGATCCGGCCGATAAATCGGTTCATGGCGTCGATGGCACGGATATAGGCACGGATCGGTCTAGCCATGGGCCGACCCCATTTCCAACATCCCTAGCCGCATCAATGCCGGGCGCAGCAAGCTTAGAATATCCTCTGCCATCGCTTGTTCCTGATCGACTGTGCGCACCAGATCATTGCGAAACTCGATCATGACATTTGGCAAGCCTCGACTGATGGCATGGACCTTCAGCGAATGCGTCACCCCATCGGCAGGCCCATAGGGCTGATTGCGTTGAATATTCAGATGCGAAAGCTTTTCGGCCTGGATCAGCATGGCATCGGTCAGGTCCCGATCTGAATCGTGCAAAATACCCAATTCCACGTCCCTATGCGCCCCCAGATAGACGGGGGTAAAACTGTGGATGGTCACAATCGCCGTCGGCTGCGCATTGGCCACACGCCGATCCAAAAGCTCTGACACAGCCCCGCAAAACGGGGTGTAAACATGCGCCACCCTCTCGGCCTTTTGTGCCGCGCTCAGACCACGATTGCCGGGCACATCGTAAATTTCGGATTTTTCGGCTATCGCCCCGGGGGCATCCGGCGGCCTGTTGCAGTCATAAACCAGACGCGACACCATGCCCGCAACCAGTGGCGCATCCAATACCAAAGACAAGGCCTGCGATACCGCCAATGCGCCCGGATCCCAGGCCGCATGGCTGGTGCGCGCCGCATCTGACAGGCCAAGCCCATCATAGCGCTCAGGGATATGATGGCTCGCATGCTCACACAGAATCACCACGGGACCCAATCCATTTGGATTGAAAACCTCTACAACCTCATTGTTTTCATGGATTTGCGACACGTTTCGCCCGTCGTTCAAAGTATTCTGTAAAAAAGTTTTCACATTTGCATTTTTGTGTCAATATATTTTCAGAATAGTCTTGACCTTGATTCATCTAAACCGGAGGACCTCGTGACCAACCCCGAACAAAGCGTTCGAGAGCTGATCCGCCAGCAATTTACCTCTCTCACTCAATCCGAACGGAAGTTTGCGCAGGCGCTTCTGGATGACTATCCATCTGCCGGGCTGGCCTCGATCACCGTTGCGGCAGAAAATGCCGGTGTCTCCACCCCGACTGTGGCGCGTATGGTGCAGAAACTGGGGTTCAAGGGCTATCCGCAATTTCATCAATCCTTGCTGAAAGAACTGCAGGCCAAGGTATCCGGCCCCACCCAACGTCGGGCTAACTGGGCCAGCGAGGCGCCGGAATCGCATCTTTTGAACCGGTTTGCCCAGGCGGTCACACACAATCTGGGCCAGACCTTCGCCAATGTGGACGCCGTCCAATTCGACGCCGCCGTCAAACATCTGGCCAATGATACCGGGCGCCTCTATGTCGTCGGCGGGCGCATCACCAAGGCGCTGGCGGAATATGCCTTTACCCATTTTCAGGCGATCCGCCCACGCGTCACCCATATGACCTCATCCTCCGCCACATGGCCGCATTATGTTTTGGACATGCAAAAGGGCGACATCCTGCTGCTCTTTGATGTCCGACGGTATGAGGCAAACCTGCTGCGTCTGGCGGAACTGGCCTCTGAACGTGGGGTTACGGTGGTTCTGATCACCGATCAGTGGACCTCTCCGGTGGCCGAAATAGCAGCCAGCAGCTTTAACTGTTGGGTTGAAATTCCTTCTGCCTGGGATTCCAATACTTCGACCATGATGCTGCTGGAGGCGCTGATCGCCGCCACCCAGGAACAACGATGGCCCGAAACCAAAGAGCGCTATGAACGGCTGGACAAGCTCTTTGACATGACCCGCCTGTTTCGGAAGTAACCCTTAGCTTCCGCGTGCCAGAACCACCGTTTTGGCCGTGCCAATCAGCAACAGCAGATCATACCAGACAGAGGCCTTGGCCAGATAACGCCGGTCCAGCGCGACCCGTTCCGCGTATGACACGGTTCCGCGGCCGGTGACCTGCCATAATCCGGTCAGTCCCGGGCGGCAGGCGTGATAGACCCATCGTTGGGCTGCGTATTTCCTTAGTTCATCCGCCACAACCGGGCGCGGCCCGACCAGGCTCATGTCACCCTTCAGCACATTCAGAATTTGCGGCAGCTCATCCAATCCGGTTTTGCGCAGAAACCGGCCCAACCATGTCACCCGGGGATCGTGGTGCAGCTTATAGGTCTGTCGCCATTCCCGGGCCGCCTGCGGTCGGTTCTGCAGCCATGTTGTCAACTGGTTTTCCGCATCTGGCACCATGGTCCGGATCTTCCAACAGGTGAAGGTCTGACCATCCGCGCCAACACGACGATGGCCGAAAAAACCAGGGCCACCATCACATCTGACCAACAGCCAAAGCACAATGATCAACGGCACCAGCAACGGCAGCGACAGCGCGACAAATGTAATATCCATCGCGCGTTTCACTGGCCCCGAAACATAGTCCGACGCTCTCACCTGACAGATATCAGCCCGACGCGCTGTTGCCTTCTTTCCCGGTGTCACCAAGGCGTAAAGATTATCGACGTTATGCATAGGCCCCCCAATTGCCAAAGGGCCAGCCACAACAGCATGATGGTCCGAAACGGACCAAGCGCTGATAACCAATCGCCTCTTTGTGCTTAACAGATCGTTAAACACTCTCTTTAAAAATGTTTAATAATGTATTAAATTACTTATGCGTGTGTAGTATTGAGGTAATCGGGTCTAACAACACCGCTGCCGCTCTCTGATGCGCTTCATATCCCAATTGGGTTTGGGCGGCGCCTATCTCCAATGCGGTAAACTGCAACCCCCGTTGCCCACGCGTGATCTCAGCGGCCTCCGGAACCACAGACACCAATCCCGCGGCACCGCCGGATATTTCGCGGATCATCTCGGGCGTCACAAATAACGGGGCGGCGGTCGCATCCAAACCACGCCCGCCCCTGCCCGGGGGGTGGCGCGCGAACCAGAACAACAGCGTCGGCCCGATCGTCGCCAGCAAGGTTTTCATTCGCTCTACCCACACGCGCTGCAGCTCACCCCGCAGCTGTTTAAAGCGCCGACGCGATCGGGATTTCAGGACCTTCAACAGATGACGGGTAAAGATGACCTCGGTGAAATCCACGTCGGGATACAACAGAACCAACTCTCTGGTCGGCCGCAAAAACCGATCATTGCGCAATGGATGTACCGAATAGTAACGATTGGTCTGATTGTGCACCCCTGGAATTTCCAACACCGCCGCCGTCGCGTGATGGGCTGCGTTCAGAATGGACGGGTTGCGCAGATACACATCCAACCCCGCGTTCACACATCCCAGGTTCAGCACCGGCCTATGCAACCGCGCCCCGATCAAGTGCGGGAACGGTGCCTCCATAAACCGTCCGAAAGTTTCAGTGCCACCGAGAAACGCCAGATATGGACGGCTCAGATCGCAGGCGGGACCACGCAAGCCCAGCTTGGCGCTCGACAGCTGCCAGATTTGGTAGTCGACCAGATGGATCCCATGTTGTGCAATTGGCATGAAGTGTTCCAAGAATCGTGACAGAAAGTTTTCCACAAGGGTTGTCGACAAGCATTTCCAATCCCCTAAGTGCCGAAATTGATGAAATCTTTAAGGGTATCTTATGATCGCGTGATTGCGGCAAGCTTCTCTTGCATCCGGCTGACCCCACAGCCTATGGTTCGCGCGAACAGATCGGGATAGGGCGATGGGTATCAAATCAATCGGGATTGTTGGCGCGGGCCAGATGGGCAACGGGATTGCCCATGTCTGCACGCTCGCGGGATATGATGTGATCTTAAACGATATCTCATCCGCGCAACTGGATCAGGCCCGGGGATTGATTGACCGCAACATGGGCCGTCAGATCAGCCGTGGCCTGATATCAGAGGCTGATAAAAACGCCGCCATGGGCCGCCTGAACACCACCCAGACACTGGCCGATGCCGGACAGACCGATCTGGTGATCGAGGCCGCAACTGAACGCGAAGATATCAAGAACGAGATTTTTCAGGGCCTGCTGCCCCATCTGAAACCAGACACGATCCTGACCTCGAACACCTCGTCCATTTCCATCACCCGCCTGGCCAGCCGCACAGACCGGCCGGAAAAGTTCATGGGCTTTCACTTCATGAACCCGGTGCCGGTGATGCAGCTGGTCGAACTGATCCGCGGTATTGCCACGGATGAGCCCACCTATCACGCCTGCCTGAGTGTGGTCGAACGACTGGGCAAAACCGCCGCCAGCGCCGAGGATTTCCCCGCCTTCATCGTCAACCGCATCCTGATGCCAATGATCAACGAGGCCGTCTATACGCTCTACGAGGGCGTCGGGAACGTCGCCTCCATTGACAGCGCCATGAAACTGGGCACTAACCACCCGATGGGGCCACTGGAACTGGCCGATTTCATCGGGCTGGATACCTGCCTTGCGATCATGAACGTTCTGCATGACGGGCTGGCCGACACCAAATACCGCCCCTGCCCGCTGCTCACAAAATATGTCGAGGCCGGCTGGCTCGGCCGCAAAACCCAGCGCGGATTTTACGACTATCGGGGCGAGGCGCCGGTTCCCACACGGTGATCCCACGGGGATTGCGCCCACGCCACCTACGGCTTGCTATGGTGAAGCTCGCTATGTCAAAGTGACTTCAAACCAGGACAATCCAAACAGGTTCGGTGGGCGTATAACCACTTTGCAGGACCAATTGCTGATCAGCGAGTATTCCCATGGCATTGCATGACCATCCCATGTGGCGAAAGCCAAGACATCACCTCGACCTGGATCATGAAAATGACCATGTTCACTGGACAGAACTGTTTTACGACCTGATCCATGTTGTCACCGTGTTTCTTCTGGGCAACTACCTGTCGCATCACCTCGATCTGAACGGGTTTTTGGTCTTCGCCGGCGTGTTCATCACCCTGTGGTATGCGTGGGGTGAGCTCAGCATTTTCAATTCAATCTATGTCAGTACAGATTTGTGGCACCGGGTCATCATGGCCGCCATGATTTGCACATTGATGTTCATGGCAGCGTCAATCCCCGCGATCAGTGGCGGTGGCTGGGTCTATTTCGCCCTTGGCTTTGCCGCCAATCGGGTTTTACTGGCCGTTCTTTACCTTCGTGCGCGCCGAACGAATGCGTCAACGCAATCCCTGTGTACGGAGATGATCCGAAATTTCTCTATCTTCGCGTTCATTTTTGCGATCACCGCCTTTCTGCCGCAACCATTGGCCTACTGGGTGTTCGCAATCGCAATGGTCGCCACGCAAGCGATTTACATGATCCCAAAAATCTCTGTGCTGCGCTTTGAACGGTTTGTTCCGCGTATGGGGCACATGGCAGAACGGTTTGCACTTCTGACATTGATTGTACTTGGCGAAGGGTTCTTCAAACTTGTGGTCACCCTATCGGACAAGGGTATTTACAAAGTGTCCCCGGATGTATTGGTCAATTTTGTGGTCGGTGGCATTTCCGTTTTCGCGATGTGTTGGATCTATTTCGATTTTGTCGGCAATGGCAAACCCAAAGACACCAAGCTTTCCACTCTGGTCATCTGGTGGCTGTCACACCTGACATTGATGCTGTGCGGTGTCATGGTCGGCGTGGCCCTGGCCGCCGAAGTGAAGGTTGGGTTCTGGGAACCCTTCCCGACAAAATACGCCGCCATCGGATGTTTTGGGCTGGCAGGTTACATCGCGATGCTGTGGGCGCTGCAAAATGTGATCGAACGCCGAACAGCAACCGAGTTTGGCAGCTGGGGTGTTCGCCTATTCGGCATCAGCCTCGCCATTGTGACATTTTTTATTGTCCCGCATGTGCCGACCTTAATCGGGAACTTGCTGTGGAGCACGGCGCTCTACAGCCAAATCGTTGTGCCGCTGACCCGGGGATGGATGAAAATCCGCAACGAATAAGAAACGCTCCGCCAGATAGTTCGGGCCTATAATATATCCGATTTCGGCAGATCGTCGGTTCTGCGGGGCCTAGCTTTCGCCCAATCCCAACGTCCGCGCACGAAGCATGGCCATCAGCTCGCGGGTCGTGCCGGTAAACCCGTCGATTTCCTCTGCTGATATCGGCGCGCCGATCACCGGGTTTTGCGGCTTGTTGAACGCGTGCTTGATTTCATACAACAGCAATCCCTGCCGCAAGGTGGCCGAGATTTGATTGGCGATCTGATACCAGCGGGAGTTTTGTCCCGGAAAATAAATCGGCACCACGGTCGCCCCGGACCGTTTGATCATCTTGGCTGTGAACGGATTCCATTCTTGTTCGACGGCCCGCCCAAACCACGTGTCAGAGGCTGCGACCGCGCCAGAGGGGAACAGAACAATCACACCATCATCAGACAGATGATCCATCGAGACTTTGCGCATCTCCAGATTTTTCTGCACCGCGTCCGCCTCATGCGCAAAGGCCACCGGGATCATATTATACTCAATCTCCGGAACACCGGTTAGCAGGGATCGTGTCAGGATTTTGTAATCCGTACGCACCCGTCCGATCAGCGTGGCCAGCACCATGCCATCCACCAACCCATGCGGGTGATTTGCCACCACCACAACCGGGCCCGTCGGTGGAATATTTTGCAGCTGATCTTCGGGGGTTTGCAGATCAATACCCATGACCTCCAACCCCTGATCGAAAAAGGCCTGGCCTTTGGGCACGCCGCGGCGCTCAAAATCACGGACACGGCGCAGCAGATATAACTTGGCCGTCATCCATTCCAGCACGCGGATGGCAAAGACCTTCCAGGGATTGGTGAACGTTGTCGCATAAGACAGGCGCCGACCATCATAGGGCTGATAGTCAGCTTGCTCTACTTGGGTACTGTCTTCTCTGTGATCCATCACACCCGACATACCTCGCGCGTCTCGCCGGCGCGCCCTCAGAAATCTTCGCCAAATTTATCCGCGACCAAAGCTTCCAACGCGACAGACAGCTGTTCGGCTTCGGGGCCGCTCGTGGTCACATCGATTGAGGTGCCCCGGGCCGCCGCCAACATCAACAGCCCCATAATCGAATCTCCCGCCGCCGACAGCCCGTCACGCGACACTTCGGCAGAGGCATCATGCGCCTCGACCACCTCGACCAGTTTGGCAGAGGCGCGGGCGTGCAGGCCCTTTTCATTCACAATTGGCAGCGTTTTGGTGACCACGTCATTTCTCCTGCACGGATGCGCCATTGCAACTGTCAATATACCGACGGCCAGCGGCAAGAGAAGCCTCCACCGCCTGCACGAACGGCTTGTGGCGACTCTTTGCAAGTTTCACCAGCAGCGGGAGGTTTGCCCCATAGATGATTTTGCGATTTTCCAACCGGCAGGCGCACATTGACAGGTTCGAAGGGGAGCCGCCAAACATATCCGTCACCACGATCACACCATCCCCGGCATCAACGGCATCCGCCGCGTCGCAAATCTCTAGCTCTTTGGCCACACGGTCGTCTTCGGGCTCGATCGAGATGGCACGCAGGTTGTCCTGCGGGCCCACCACATGTTCGACAGCGGCCTTATATTCGTGGGCCAGTCCGCCATGGGCTACGATCACAATTCCGATCACGCCTGTTCATCCTGTTTCCTAGGGGGCTGTTGTCCCCGTCGTTCCAATTCCCGGTGCCTCAGCGACACCTGCCAACCCTTCCCGGTCAGCGTCTCGGCCAATTTCTCGGCCACGGCCACGGATCGGTGCTGTCCCCCTGTGCACCCGAACCCAATCGAAAAATGCGCCTTGCCTTCATCGATATATGCCGGAAGAAGCATCTGCGCCAAATCCGTCACCTTGTCAAAGAAGTTATGAAATCTTTCGTCCCTTTCAACATAGTCAGACACCATGACGTCGCGTCCATCCAGCCCGCGCAGGGCCGGTTCCCAATAGGGGTTGCGCAAAAACCGGCAGTCCAAAATCATGTCAATGCCGCGTGGCACTCCGCGTTTGTAAGAAAACGAATTGACCGAAATGACCATCCGTTGGCCGCTTTCGCCTGCAAAAGTGGCCTCCATCTCGGCGCGCAATTCATGCGGGGTCAGATCAGACGTATCCAGCAGGATATCCGCCCGGACCCGGATCGGGGCCAATAGATCGGTTTCCTTGGCAATCCCCACTTCGGGGCTGTCTTCCGGGGCCAGGGGATGGCGCCTGCGGGTTTCGGAGTATCGGCGCGACAACACATCGGGGCGGCTGTCCAGATACAAGACCTCTGCCGACAGATCCGTCAGTTCCCCCAGCCGGTCGATCAATTCGATCAAGGCAGTGGTGCTGAAATCGCGGTTGCGCACATCAATGCCCAACGCCAGAGGCCGATCAATCGGTGGCCCCGCCAGCAGACGGGGCAAGAGCGACATCGGCAGGTTATCGATCACCTCAAACCCGATATCTTCCAGCGCGTTGATCGCGGTGGATCGCCCTGCCCCCGACGGCCCGGTCACCAGCAGCAATCGCTGCCCGCTATCATCGACGTTGCTTACCATTGTCTTCCTTGATCAATCACTGCGGCCCCCTTTTAGATATTGCATCACAGCAGCCGCGAAATAGGTACTCTCGACCTTGTGAAGCAGGGGCAGCGGAACGTCCAGAATGCGACAGCGCCGCGCGGGCGGCAACCTGTCTGTTTCGACTTGTTCCATATCGATGACCAACTGCAACAGGGCACTCTCTTGCACCTCGGCACGCAACAGGCCAACGCCGCGCGCCTCGATCCGGCCTGTCAGTGGTTCAGGGCAGGTGGCAACGATGCCATCACCGCGTCGCGCCAAAATGGTTTGATCATCAGCCACCAGTGACGCGCCCAAACTCATCACCTCTAGCGCCAATCCCGATTTGCCGGAACCGGACGGGCCGATCAACAGGGCAGCCGATCGTCCGACGGCGATTGTTGTGCCATGAAAATAGTGCTGATCGCCATCTCGAATTCCGCTATCGGGGCCGATGATCCTGTCGGTCATACTCACCCCCCATGGTCAGATCGGAAGACCAACCACAAAGCGTGCGCCCAAAGGTTCAGAGGCGATATCGGCATCTGTTGGCCGGATGTTTTCGGCCCAGATCACGCCGCCATGGGCCTCTACAATCTGCTTTGAAATCGCCAGCCCCAACCCGGAATTGTTTCCAAATTGACCCTCGGGTCGTTCGGAATAGAAACGGTTGAATATCTTGTGAAGTGCCTGATCGGGAATGCCCGGTCCGGTATCCTCGACCACCACCAACACCCGGTTTTCCCGCCGCCGTGCCCAGACCCGGATTGCATCGCCGGATTCGCAAAATGATATCGCATTGGAAATCAGGTTTACAAAGACCTGCGCCAGACGCGGTTCCAGCCCCTGAATGATGATCGGATCACGCGGCAGATCAGTGATGAATTCGACACCCTTCTTGCCCGCTTCCCCGCCCAGATGATCGGCCAGATTGCCAACCATGCGCAAGAGGTTGAACGCCTCTTCCTCTTCTTTCACCAGCTCGCTGTCCAACCTGGAAGCGTTGGAAATATCACTGACCAAACGGTCCAGACGGCGCACATCATGGTCAATCACATCCAAAAGCTTGACCCTGTGTTCGTCTTTTTTGGCCACACGCAACGTGCCCACCGCAGATCGCAGACTGGCCAGCGGATTCTTGATTTCGTGGGCGACATCGGCGGCGAATTGTTCGTTGGCATCGATGCGGTCGTAAAGCGCGGCAATCATCCCCCTTAGGGCGCCCGACAGGCGGCCAATCTCATCCGGGCGCGCCGTCAGGTCGGGGATACGCACCCGGCCCGGGCTCATCTTGCGGGCGTTTTTATCCCGCCCCAGCTCGGCCGCCGCCGCCAAATCGGCCAACGGGTTGGCAATGGTCGACGCCAACAGCAGGCTCAGACCAACAGACACCAGAATGGCAATCATAAAGACCTGCAAGACCTGTTCGCGTTCCTGCCGGACCAGTTCGTCAATTTCACCTGCTGCGCTGCTTAATGCGACAACACCGATGGTGCGGCCTCCGCGTTCAATCGGTGTGGCAACAACGAAACTTGTGCGCCCATCCGCCTGACGCCAGGTATGCACTCGCGTCCCATCGGACAATGCATCCTTGGACAATACCCGAATGCCATCGGCAATATCCGCACCATTTTGGTCGCTGCTGTCAGGCGACAACACCGCAGACAGAACCTTCCACATGCCGCTCAGAAAATCGGTAATCACAGTGCTGCGTTCGCCACGCAGCTCTTCAGGCGGGGTTGGGTCGGTCTCGCGCTGGCTGCCCAGCGATGTGCCTACGGGCCGTGCAAACGTATCGTATAGATAAACATCAACCCCACGGCGTAAATCCAGGCTGGATAATGTTTCGCGCATATCAGAGACAGAGGCACCGCTTACAGCTTCCAGTCGGGCCTCGAACACATTGGCGACCAGCTCTGCCTCTGCGATCATTCCGACTTCTCGTTGATAGACCAACGAATCCCGGAACGGGTTCAGAAACAAAACCCCTGCCACCAGAAAAATCATGGCCAAAAGGTTGAATGTGATAATTTTGCGCGCCAAGGGTGACCGGTTCAGCGAAATAACCCGCCTGCGTTCCCGTCCCTGACGGATTTCCTTGTCCACCGAACCATCGGGGCCAACCCAGTCTTCGCCAAGAACAACACTGACCCGCCGTGCAGGTTCATTGTCACTCATGTCAGCCCCCGCTGTCATACTCACTCTTCGTTATACCTGTATCCGATACCATAGAGCGTTTCGATGGCGGAAAATTCATTATCGACCATGCGCATCTTTTTCCGCAGACGCTTGATATGACTGTCAATCGTCCGGTCATCCACATAGACCTGATCGTCATAGGCCACATCCATCAGCTGATCGCGGCTTTTTACAAAACCGGGGCGTTGGGCCAGGGCCTGAAGCAGCAGAAATTCGGTCACCGTCAGGGAGACATCCTGCCCCTTCCACGAAACAGAATGGCGCAGCGGGTCCATCGACAATTCGCCGCGCGTCATGATTTTCTGATCTTCCTCAGTGGCGACCTCATCATTGTCGATCGCTTCCTGCCGACGCAGAAGCGCCCGGATGCGCTCGACCAGAAGGCGCTGCGAAAATGGCTTTTTCACATAATCGTCGGCCCCCATGCGCAGGCCCAGAACCTCATCAATCTCATCGTCCTTGGAGGTCAGGAAAATCACTGGCATCTGGGTTTTCTGGCGCAGCCGCTGCAACAGGTCCATGCCGTCCATGCGCGGCATCTTGATATCCAGCACGGCCATGTCCGGCAGCGCCTTGTTGAAGGCGTCCAGCGCGGACTGCCCGTCATTATAGGTTTCCACTTCGAAGCCTTCAGCCTCGAGCGTAATGGATACAGAGGTCAGGATGTTACGATCATCATCCACCAGTGCGATTTTCGACATGGTGTAAATTCCTTGTGCTGCCCGAATGCCTTCTTTTTTTGGCTATACTCGTGTTTCTGGTCGAGGGAATCAACTTATATCTGCATTTCATTGTTTCGCAGGCGTAAACTGTGGCTGAAAAACCGGCGGGCGCGATGAAATATCGGGCTTTGTTTGCGCTAAACCGATCTTGATTGCGCTAAACCAAACTTGGTGGCGCTAACGATGTCACTGTCCTCTGTTCAATCCCGGATCAGGCTTGTAAAGACGTCGCATCCGACCCGCATCGCGTCGGATTCGCGGCGCTGCCGCCGCGTGAGACGTCAATCAAAGCCGTTTCAGGAAACGGTAACAGGAGCTGACAGATGGCAGGACGGGTCAATCCCGCACATACCCTGGACACACAAGGCATTACTGGTCTGGGCGAAATTCACTACAACTACATCGAACCCACTTTGATCGAAGAGGCCCTGAAACGGGGCGAGGGCACGCTGGGCAAGGGTGGATCGTTTCTGGTGACAACCGGCAAACATACGGGCCGCTCGCCCAACGACAAATTTGTCGTCCACACACCCAGCGTCAAAGACTCGATCTGGTGGGACAACAACGCCCCGATGGAACCGGCAGCCTTTGATGTGCTTTACGCCGATATGATCGAGCATATGAAGGGCCGCGATTATTTCGTGCAGGACCTTTTTGGCGGCGCTGATCCGGCCTATCGCCTGGACGTGCGCATGGTCACCGAACTGGCCTGGCACGGCCTGTTTATCCGGCACCTTCTGCGCCGTCCCGACCGCGAGGATCTGGATGAATTCGTTCCCGAGTTTACCGTCATCAATTGCCCCAGCTTCAAGGCAAACCCCGAACGTCACGGGTGCCGGTCGGAAACCGTCGTTGCGCTGAACTTCGACAAAAAACTGATCCTGATCGGAGGCACCGAATATGCGGGCGAGAACAAGAAATCAGTCTTTACGCTCCTGAACTACATGCTGCCGGCCAAAGGCATCATGCCGATGCATTGCTCGGCCAACCACGCCCAGGGCAATCCGGTCGACACGGCAATCTTCTTTGGCCTGTCGGGCACCGGTAAAACCACCCTGTCCGCCGATCCCAAACGGGTCTTGATCGGTGATGATGAACATGGCTGGTCCAACCGCGGCACCTTCAATTTCGAGGGCGGCTGCTATGCCAAAACCATAAATCTGAATCCCAAGGCCGAACCAGAGATTTACGCAACGACGACCAAATTCGGCACCGTCATCGAGAACATGATCTTTGATGAGGAAACCAAGGATCTGAATTTCAAGGATGACAGCCTCACCGCCAACATGCGCTGCGCCTATCCTTTGGACTATATTTCCAACGCCTCGCAAACTTCGCTGGGCGGGCATCCGAAAAACATCATCATGCTGACTTGCGATGCCTTTGGCGTTCTGCCCCCGATCGCGCGGTTGACGCCAGCGCAGGCAATGTATCACTTCCTGTCGGGCTTCACGTCCAAAGTTGCGGGCACCGAACGCGGTGTGACTGAACCGGAGCCCACATTTTCCACCTGTTTCGGCGCCCCCTTCATGCCGCGACGGCCAGAGGTTTACGGCAACCTCTTGCGCGAAAAGATCGCCAAACACGGCGCGACCTGCTGGCTGGTTAATACAGGCTGGACCGGCGGCGCCTATGGCGAAGGATCCCGAATGCCGATCAAGGCCACCCGCGCGCTGCTGACGGCCGCACTGGATGGCACCCTGGCCGATGCCGAGTACCGCAAGGATGAAAATTTCGGCTTTGACGTTCCGATCCATGTTCCTGGCGTGGCCGACATTCTGCTGCAACCACGCCGCACCTGGGCCGACGGCGCCGCCTATGATCGTCAGGCAGCCAAGCTGGTGGATATGTTCGCCAAGAACTTCACCCAGTACGAGGCCTATATCGACGACGATGTCAAAGCCATCGCCATCGGTTGATCACAATAATCAGGGTCGCGCCGCGATGACGTGACCCTGAATTTTTGCCTCCACCGGTCCATCCCCCCAGCGTTGCTGGATCGCTTGTTCCGCAACCCGCGTCGCCTGCGACAGTCCCCGTGGGTCGCGTGCCACCAACTCGTCTCTTAACGGGGTTCCCTGGCAATAAGCCTGCGCCGGGATAAGGGCCGATTTGGCCACACTCGTGGCGCGCACCGTGTCGATGGTGATGCGCGTAAACCCGGCCTGCTTCAGCTCTTTCTCGATCAGGATCGTATCATGATAACCGTGCGGTGTGCGCTTCATGAACAGCGGCGGATCGTCGGGGTACAACTTTCCCACAGCCGTGGTGACAACATCCGCGAACTCGTTTTCCTCAATCCGGTCCCAGACGTTGAACAGAAACGCACCGTCAGGCTTTAGCACCCGGCGCGCCTCTCGATACCCGGCAATCCGATCCGGGAAAAACATCACCCCAAACTGGCACAGGACAACATCAAATTCGCCCTCTTCAAATGGCAAGGTCAACGCATCAGCCACACGCCAATCAATCCGCGGGTCTTGGGGCTGTACTGATCGCGCGTGGGACAACATCGGCGCGTTCAGATCGCTAACCACATAACGGGCCCGTTGGTCCAGCAATGGGGCCAGCGCCCGCGTCACCACCCCGCTGCCTGCTGCTGTCTCCAGCACATTTTTGGGCGCCTCCTGCGCCGCAAGCCGCGCCAGATTGCGCGCATAATCCGCGAAAATCAGTGGCACCAGAAAGCGATCGTAATTTTCAGGAACCGCCCCGGTAAAAACGTTATCTGATTGTGTCATCACACCCCCCCTTTTGCTGACACATAGCACAAATTCGGTGCCCGTTTCGTCACCGTCGCAATACCGACGCAATACCGACGTGCTGCAGCTACCCCAAAACCCCCCGCCGGATTAGGTTCAATCCGGCCAGGATCAGAACGATCAGGGTGAGTTTGCGGAACAGATTTTGATCCAGACGGTCCTGAAGCTTAAATCCCAACCACATGCCCGCCACGGCCGGCAACACCGCAAAAACTGACAGCGGCAAGGTCTCTTTTGAAATAACCCCGGTCTGAAAATGGGCCAGAAACAATGCGACAGAACCCAGGCCATAAATCACCCCCTGCGCCCGGATATGGTCTTGCTTGGGGACCTCCAGCAGGGTCAGATAGATCACGGTCGGCGGCCCCCAAACCCCTGACAAACCACCAATAAATCCGGCCACGGCACCGATAACGGCCTCGATCCGAGATCGAGACTCCGGTCGAATTGCCCAGCGAAACCCGCTGAGAAGCAGGACGGAAAACAGCGTCACCGACACCCCGATCACCAAAAACAAAGACGCCTGTGACAGCATCAGGATCAACTGCGCCCCGGCGACCAGAAATCCAAGCCCGACCATCAGGAATATGCGAAACCTCTGGATCGTGTGCCACATGGCGCGCCACCCCTGCCGCAGTGCCTGCACCCCGTTGGTCAGCATGGTTGGCAGGATCAAAATCGCCAGTGCAACATGCATTGGCAAAAACAGACTCAAGCCCGATATCATCAGCATCGGCATGGCAAAACCAACCGCACCCTTTATCGCCCCCGCCCCAAAAGCCACGAGCGATATCAACACCAGAACCTGAAACTCCATGTCTCCCAAACCGACATCTCCAAAGCTGCACGACAGCTATACGCGGCCTGTTGGGGCAACGCATCATATTTCGAGTTGATATTATCGTTCAATTTCCAATCATGTTTCGTATTTTTGTTGCGCTGCAGGTGCAAAGTAACTATCAAGAGCGAAATCCCTAAGGGGCAGATACAATGGCGCATGACGGACAAATTTCGATGACCTCGACACCTTTAATTCCCGGTCTTTTGGACGCAACAAAAGCTGCGGTTTCACCAGCACAAAATCTGTTTAATATTGCAAAATCAAATCTCTATGATCGCGTTAATGTGGATGGTCGCATCTCAGGTGACCGGGTCGAAGAACACCAGCATTCTGCCCACGCTTTGTCCTGGCTCGCCACCTATGTCGAATCGCTTGTGCAGATGCAGCAATGGGCCGAACGTCTGGACAAGGCGGGCCGCTTTGGAGAGTTGGAACAGTTGATCCATCAGATTGCCTTTGGTGAATACCTGAACCAGATCATCGGCGGCATCCCCATGAGCCAGGGAGAGATCGCCCGCCCCCGTGACCTTGGCTTGACAGAGGATGATCTGGCAGACCTTCGCACAGCAACCACGCCATTGACCGAAGGCGGCAATTCAAACGCCGCCCGGATGCGTCTGGTCGAACTGATGCAGGACAATCACGGCCATGCCACCTTTGGCGCCACCGGTCTGGACGAAGAGTTGGAAATGATCCGCGAACAGTTCCGCCGTTTCGCCGATGACCGTGTAACACCCAACGCCCATGGTTGGCACCTGAAGGACGAGTTGATCCCGATGGAGATCATCGAGGAACTGGCAGAAATGGGCGTCTTTGGCCTGACCATCCCCGAAGAGATGGGCGGCTTTGGCCTGTCCAAGGCGTCGATGGTCGTGGTGTCCGAAGAACTCAGCCGGGGCTATATCGGTGTGGGCTCTCTTGGTACGCGGTCTGAAATTGCCGCCGAACTGATCCTGTGCGGTGGCACGGTTGAGCAGAAACAAAACTGGCTGCCGAAACTGGCCAGCGGGGAGATTCTGCCTACGGCTGTTTTCACCGAACCCAATACCGGATCTGACCTTGGCAGCCTACGCACCCGCGCGGTGAAGGTCGGTGACGATTACGAGGTGACCGGCAACAAAACCTGGATCACCCACGCGGCTCGCACCCATGTGATGACTCTTCTGGCCCGCACCGACCCCAACACCACCGATTACCGTGGCCTGTCGATGCTCTTGGCGGAAAAGACACCGGGCACGGATGAACACCCCTTCCCGACCGAGGGCATGACCGGGACCGAGATCGAGGTTCTGGGCTATCGCGGGATGAAAGAATACGAACTGGGCTTTGATGGGTTCAAGGTGAAGGGCGAAAACCTCTTGGGCGGGGTCGAGGGGCAAGGCTTCAAACAGCTGATGCAGACGTTTGAGAGCGCCCGCATCCAAACTGCCGCGCGCGCCATTGGCGTGGCCCAAAACGCGCTTGAGGTGTCGATGCAATACGCCATCGACCGCAAGCAGTTCGGCAAATCCCTGATCAACTTCCCGCGCGTGGCTGGCAAGCTCGCCATGATGGCAGTGGAAATCATGATCGCCCGTCAGCTGACCTATCATTCCGCCTGGCAGAAAGATCACGACAAGCGCTGTGACCTAGAGGCCGGGATGGCGAAACTACTGGGGGCTCGTGTCGCCTGGGCCGCTGCCGATAATGGTCTGCAAATCCACGGCGGCAACGGCTTTGCCCAGGAATACCAGATCAGCCGCATTCTATGTGACGCACGTATCCTGAACATCTTTGAAGGCGCAGCGGAAATTCAGGCACAGGTCATCGCCAGACGCCTGTTGTCTAACTGAGGCGCTAACGCGCCACACGTTCTGGCACTACGTGCGCGTTGGGGCCCTGCCCCAAACCCCGGAGTATTTCCGGCAAAATGAAGAATGGATATCCACCCTATCCACGAATTCAAGCATATGACACGGATAGGGCTTCACCTTGCACAGCCATCGGCTCTCCAACCTGTTCCGCGATCACAGTTCTGGGCGATCAAGGTTAACAAACCCTGAAATCCCACACTTCATTTTGCAAAAATACTCTCGCCGGAGGCACCCCGAGCCGCCCCTGTGGCGGCGAGATATAAGCGCGGCGCCGTCAGGCGCCACCATCAGGTTACACCCACTTGGCCATCGGCGGCAGGCTCATCAAAACCGCATTCGCGTCATGCCCGGTTTCCAACCCGAACTTCGTTCCCCGGTCATAGACCAGATTGTATTCGGCATAGAGACCGCGATGTTCAAGCTGAGCGTCTTTATCCGCATCGGACCAACTCTGAGTCCGACGTTTTTCAATCAGCGGCACAAAGGCCGGCAGAAACGCCCGGCCAACATCCTGAATAAAAGCAAAATCCGCCGCCCAGTCGCCGGTATTGTGGTCATCCACGAATATCCCGCCCACACCGCGGGCCCGTTTGCGGTGCGGGATATAGAAATACTCATCTGCCCAGGCCTTCAGCCGCGGATAGGTCTCTGCCCCGTGCCGGTCGCAATGCACTTTTTGAACGCCGTGAAAATGCGCGGTGTCTTCGTCATATTCGATACAGGGATTCAGATCGGAGCCCCCGCCGAACCACCACCCATGCGGGGTCCAGAACATGCGGGTGTTCATATGAACCGCGGGGCAATGCGGGTTTTGCATATGGGCGACCAAGGAAATACCCGACGCCCAAAACCGAGGATCTTCTGCCATGCCTGGCAGACCCTTTCGCGCCGCCATCGCCGCCTGCGCCCGTTCGCCCAACTGCCCATAAACGGTCGAGACATTGACGCCGACTTTCTCGAACACCCGGCCGCCGCGCATCACACTCATCAAACCACCACCCGCATCTGATCCATCATCAGACTGGCGGCGGGTCTCAGCAACCTCAAACCGCCCGGCGGGCGTATCGCTCAACGGGCCGGTCATGTGGCTGTCTTCCAGATGTTCAAAGGCGGCTACAATCTCATCGCGCAGCGCCCGGAACCAGCCAGAGGCGCGGGATTTCTCGTCAGCAAATTCGGTGGTCATCGGGTGCTCCTGCGATTCGGCGCAGGATTAGCGGGTTTCAGCCAAACTGACCAGAGTGTGATCCTGCGACGCTTGGCAGCGGGACCAATCGGGCCTAGGCTCGCCCAAACCAGAACAGAGGTCCCCATGTATCGTTACGCCATCCTGATTGCCCTGATCACCGCCGCCTGCACCAGTCCGCAGGCCAAATGTGAAAGCGACGCACGGCAAGAGCTTGAAACCATCGATCAGCGGATCGCAGAGGTGCGCGCCAATCTGGACCGAGGTTATGCAATTGACGACCGCGGGCCAAGCGTCGGCGTGAACCTGTGCGCAGGCAACCGTAGTTCCAACATCGGGATCAGCCTGTGCACATCGCCGACCATTGCCGGTGGTGACAAGCCCGTTCCCATTGATGCAGAGGCCGAAGAACGCCGCCTGCGCACCCTGCTGTCTGCCCGCAATCGCGCTGAACAACGGATGGAGGCTGATTTGGCCGCCTGTCAGGCCGGGTGAGATTGAAAAAGTGGTAGTCGATGGCGGATATGAGCCCGTTGCTGATGCGGCTCGGCTGCTAGTCAATTCGTCTTACTAGAACTTGGTTGCCCTCGCCGCGTTTCGTTTCAAACGTTTTCAGCGTAGCGATCAGGTCACTGAGTTTGCGTTTGCCATAACTGCGTGTGTCAAAGTCCGGTGCGGCTGCGGTAATGTATTGACCGATTTGCCCCAACGCGAACCATTCGTCGTCCTGACTGATTGCATCCATTGCGCGGTTCACCAGCTTGGTCGGATCTTCTATTTGAGCCGCATCTTCAGTCAGCTCTTTTTCATTCTTGGGATTCTGTTTCGGTTTTGTTTTTGATGGCTCAGAGATCAGGTTTTCAACATAAATGAACCGTTTACATGCCTTCACGAACGCGGCTGGGGTTTTGCGCATCCCCATTCCAAACACGTCCACCCCCTGTTCTCGTATGCGGCTGGCCAATCGGGTGAAATCACTATCTGATGAAATCAGCACAAAGCCGTCGAACCGACCTGAATGCAAGATATCCATAGCATCAATGACCAGTGCAATGTCGGACGCATTCTTGCCAGTGGTATTGGCGAATTGCTGATGGGGTACAATCGCCAAAGCCGCCAGCTTTTCTTTTGTCCAGCCTTGCGCACCCGCTCCAGAGAAATCCCCATAGATGCGGCGAATGCTAGCCTCGCCCAGCGAAGCGATCTCTTCAAACATGACTTCTGCATGTTTGGCTGAAATATTATCAGCATCGATTAGTACGGCCAGAAGTGGCGGTTTGGGTGGGCTTTGCATCACACTAAACTTTCTTTTGGCAGAGACCTTAGTATCGGGCCCTCGCATTTCCTAGTGTAAGGATTGATATGCAGCAACGCACGATACTGTAATCTTTCCACAGTACCGAAATAGCGAAGTTAAAACTATGATCCTCGACTATACTCGGCTTACTAGAAAGATGTCTGCTGCCCCTCACACCCCGGGGCACTCAAACCCACCGCACCAATCACGCCACCAGTGCTTCGGCCTTCTTCAAATCCACACTTACCAGTTGGCTGACACCCTGTTCAGCCATGGTCACGCCAAACAGCCGGTCCATCCGCGCCATGGTTACGGCGTGGTGCGTGATGATCAAGAAACGGGTGTCGGTGCGGCGGCACATTTCGTCCAGCATATCGCAAAACCGGGTGACGTTGGCATCGTCCAGCGGTGCATCGACCTCGTCCAACACACAGATCGGGGCCGGATTGGCCAAAAACACCGCAAAGATCAACGCCAGTGCGGTCAGGGTCTGTTCCCCGCCCGATAGCAGCGATAGCGTGGCCAGCTTTTTGCCCGGCGGCTGACACATGATTTCCAGGCCAGCCTCCAGCGGATCATCGCTCTCGACCAGAACCAGTTTCGCCTCACCCCCGCCAAAAAGGTGCGTGAACAACAAGGCAAAGTTGGAATTAACCTGTTCAAACGCGGTCAAGAGACGCTCCCGCCCTTCTTTGTTCAGGCTAGAAATGCCGGACCGCAGTGCCTTGATCGCCTCTTCTAGGTCGGACTTTTCCTTCAGTAGGCTATCATGTTCTTCCTGCACATCTTTGGCATCTTCTTCGGCCCGCAGATTGACCGCCCCCAGCGCGTCACGCTGGCGTTTCAGCCGGTTCACATCGGCCTCGATCGTCTCTGCGCCCGGCATCTTGTCCGGGTCAGTGGCCAGTTGTTCCAACAAAGCTTGGGGGGTCAGATCCTGTTCTTCGCTGATCCGCGCCTCGGCCGCATGCACGGTTTCCACCGCCGCATCGGCGCGTGCCTGGGCGGCGGCTCGTGCCTCGCGCGCGTCAGAGGCCCCGCGTTCGGCATCACGTTCTGCCAACACCGCACCCCGCAGGTCTGTTTCGCCCTTGGCCAGCGCATCCGCCGCTGCCTTGCGACGGGACTGTGCCGTTTCGATGGCTTCCAGATTTTGTTCGCGCTCTGCCGCGATCTGATCCGGTGCACCTGTCGCCTCTGCCAGCTCCGCTTCCGAGTTTGCCCGGCGCTCCGCCAGCTCTGCCGCGCGTTTTTCTGCAGTTTGCAACCTATGGCGCCAGCCGCTGACTTCCTTGGTGATTTCCTGGCTTCGCTTGGTGCGTGCGTCACCTTCGCGGCGCAGCTCGTCATGCAGCGACCGTTTGGTCATCATCGTCATGCGGGCGGCCTCGACCGTCATCTTGATGTTTTCAACTGCTGTTCTGGCGGCTTCCAGATCACCCAGTTCGGCCACGCCCTTTTCCGCCTCGGCCACGGCTTTGCGGGCTGACATGGCCTCTTCCTCATGGCGGGTCACGGCCATGGTCAGGGATTCCAGCTTCCCTGCCGCAATATCGCGATCGGCCTCGGCCCGCGATTGGGCGCGCGAGGCTTCAGTCATAGCGCGGTCGGCGGCACGGCGGGCCTCACGTGCGGCCTGATCAGCACGGGTCAGATCGGCCAGGGCCTTGGTCAAAACCTCATGGGCGCGCACGGCCCCCTCGGCTCGGGCATTGGCCTCTTCCAGATCGCGCTTCAATTCGACCAGCCGGTTTAGCTGTTGCAGACGCAGCGCCGCTGCGGTTGGGGCGTCCTCGGCCCCGGCCCGAAACCCATCCCACCGCCACAGATCGCCCTCGACACTGACCAGACGCTGTCCGGGTTTCAGATCGGCCTGCAGGCGCGGCCCATCCGCCGCATCCACCAACCCTACCTGCCCGATGCGTCGAACCAGAACTTCTGGCACCGCGACATAGTTGTTCAGCGACCGAACCCCGTCTGGCAGGGTCTGTGGGCTGGCATAACCCGGCAATGGTGCCCAGCCCGATGCCGCATCGGCACTGATTTGCGGCGCGCGCAGATCATCGGCCAATGCCGCGCCCAGCGCCTTTTCATAGCCACTGTCAACACGCACAACATCCAGAACCTGCCCGCCTTCGGCGGTATCTCGTTCAACCAGTTTGGCCAGCGCCGACACCTCGGCGCGCAGCGCATTGGCCTCGCCTTCTGCCTCTGACCGTTCGGCGCGCACATCGGCCTCCCGCGCTTGCGCATCAGATCTGGCATTATCGGCCTTCACCAGATCTGCCTCTGCCTGTTCAGCCGCAGTCTCTGCCTGGACTTGCGCTGTCGCTGCCGCGTCCAGATCGGTTTTCGCCTTGGTCAATGCTGTCTGGGCGCCTTCGACGGCAGAGCGGGCACGATCGGCCTCGGCACTGCTTTTGCTCAGCGTCTTACGTGTGTCATCCAGCAATCGATGTGCGGATTGATGACGCGCCGCCAGACGGGCAACATCCTCGGTCATCTGACCCAAGGATGTTTCGCGATCCGACAAAATGTCTGATGCGTCCTGCGCCTCTGCCGCAGCCGATACCAGCTTGTCCTGATGACCCTCTGACGCCTTTGCCAGTTGCTTTTGTTCCCAATCAAGCCGTTCAATGGTTTCTTCGGCATCGCGGTTCAACCCGGCCTCGCGATCCATATCGCGGGTCAGTTGTTCAATACGCGCGCTCAATGTTTCGATCGCCTTCAGCGCCCGCTCTTCCTGATCGGTCAGCGTGTCGCGCTGAACCTGCAGGCGCTGCAAAACCGCAGCGGCGATCGCCTCTTCCTCGCGCAGGGGGGGTAGTTTTTCTTCCGCCACTTCGCGTGCTTTGGCAGCCTCGCGCGCTTGCCGTTCGCCAACCCCAGCCGCCGTAGTACATTCAGTCAGGGCCTGAACCGCCGCCAGCCGCAGTTCGTCAGCCTCTTTCCAGCGCCGGTAAAGCAGCAATCCCTCGGCCTGGCGCAACTCTTCGCCGATACTGCGATACCGCGCTGCCTGCCGGGCTTGACGTGCCAGTTGCGTCAACTGATTGGCCAGTTGTTCGACCACATCGTCAACACGCGACAGGTTGCTTTCTGCCCCTTTCAGCTTCAGCTCTGCCTCATGGCGGCGTTGGTACAGCCCAGAGATCCCCGCGGCCTCTTCCAAAATCCGGCGGCGCGATTTCGGCTTGGCATTGATCAGTTCAGAGATTTGTCCCTGCCGCACCA
Organism: Roseovarius sp. YIN77; assembly: GCF_057219155.1. NCBI lineage: Bacteria > Pseudomonadati > Pseudomonadota > Alphaproteobacteria > Rhodobacterales > Roseobacteraceae > Roseovarius > Roseovarius sp. YIN77. The sequence goes on along the minus strand of NZ_JBXVVI010000006.1, from coordinate 75,032 downwards.
GCGCTGGCGAATGCGACCCGGTCGAAGCATCGGCAAACAGCATCTGCACATCGCGGGCGCGCACGTCCTTGGTATTGGCCTTATAGGCCGATCCGGCATCGCGGGTGATCCGGCGCACGATTTCCAGCGTGTCCTGATCATTGAACCCAGACGGCGCCAGCCGTTCGGCATTGTCGATCTGCAGGACGACCTCGGCAAAATTGCGGGCGGGTCGCGTCGCCGCCCCGGCAAAGATCACATCCTCCATGCCGCCACCTCGCATTGCGGTCGGGCGGTTTTCACCCATCACCCAGCGCAATGCTTCCAGCAGGTTCGACTTGCCACATCCATTTGGGCCAACCACACCGGTCAACCCATCCGCGATCACCAGATCGGTGGGATCAACAAAGCTTTTGAAGCCATTCAGCCTGAGCCGCGAAAATCGCAAGGGCACCTTCCAGAATGTGATTCCTATCCCCAGTGATTGTTTGGGGCGAAAGGATCAGAGTCAACGATTTTGCACTGTATATAGATGCAGCTTTAGGGGTTATCCACAAGATATCGGCGTTCCACGCGGAAAATTGCCGGGTTCAGACGTCATCCACAACAAATGTGCCCCATTGAAAACTTTGCTTGGGGGACCGTAGTTCATAGCTGCCATCCGGGAATATACCAATATGGGCGCACAGGGTTTCGCCCTGTCGAACCCGACGCCATTTGGAACAGATCAGATCGCGATCGACCCACCATTCGCCGCGATCCTCTCCGCGGCCCGGCACGATCAAACGTGCCCGGCCGTCAGGATGAATGTGCGCAGACCCGGAAAACCCATACCCCTGCCAGCTGATCCGCACCCCATCCGCAACTAGGGCGTCCAGCTCCTCAGCACTTAATCGGGTCCCTTCTTCAGAACATCCGGACAGGAGCAACACACCCAAAACTATCGCAAATAATCGCGTCATGCTGTGTATGAGAACCAATCAAGACCCTGCGGTCAAATCACCGGTTCGTGTGCCTAACGCTCTGCCGTGACCAGCTTCAGCGCCAGCCCGACAAAGACAGCCCCGGCAATCCGGTTGATCCAGACCTGCACACCGGGTTGACGGCGCAGCATCCCACCCAACGTGCCACCACCCAGGGCAACCCCACCAAAGACGACGATGTTTACAACCACCATCAACCCGCCCAGCGCCAACATCTGCAATCCCAGTGGGCCCCGGGCTGGATCGGCAAACTGCGGCAGAAAGGCCAGAAAGAAAATTGCCACCTTGGGGTTGGTAATATTCATGATCAGCCCGCGCAGATACAGCTTGGCCAATGGCACCTGAACCTGTCTGCTGGTTAAATCAGAGCGCCCCGCCCGAAAGGCCTGATAGGCCAGATAGAGCAGATACCCCGCCCCGCAGAGCTTTAGCACCGTGAACGCCATGTCGGATTGCGCAAAAAGTGCCGCCACCCCCAGCGAGACCGCGATCGTGTGAACCAATACCCCGGTCGTCAGACCCAGCATCACAAACAGACCAGCCAGCCGCCCGTTCATCGCCGATTGCGTCAACACAAACACATTGTCCGGCCCCGGCGCCATGGCCAACAACGTGGCGGCAGAGAGGAACAAGATGATCGTGTCAAACGGCAGCATGATGCACCTTTCAGTTCAAACGGTTTTCAGCCGTTCTCGCGCAGAATATTCCCCGCCAGATACAGCGATCCACAAATCAGAATGCGGGCGCCCGGATCAACAGCCGTCAGGGACTGCACCGCAGACAAAACATCGTCAGCCGTGTGAGCTTTGAACCCAGCCTTAGCCGCCGCCTCTGCCGTCACCTCGGCGGGCAAGGTATTCGCCTCCCCAGGGATGGACACCGCGGTCAGGCTATCCGCCACTTGCGCCAGCGGGCGCAGATAGCCGCCGATATCCTTGGTGTTCAGCATCCCGCAGATCAGGTGCGTCGGGCGTTCCGGCAAGGATTTCAGCAACTCGGCCAACGCCTCCCCCGCTGCCGGGTTGTGCCCGCCATCCAGCCATAGCTCTGCATCACCTGCAGCCTCAACCAGTGGCCCGGTTTTCAGGTGCTGCATCCGGGCGGGCCATTGGGCGTTGACCATCGCGGCCTCACAAGCGGCCTCGTCAAATCCCAGCGCACGCAGGGCGGCAATGGTCATGCCTGCATTTTGCACCTGATGCGCACCCAATAGCACGGGCAAGGGCAAATCCAGCAGCCCGCTCTCATCTTGATAAATCAGCCGCCCACGTTCCTGCCAGACATGCCAGTGCTGACCATGCACCATCAGGGGTGCGCCCAGACGCGCCGCCGTGGCCTCAATCACCTCCAGCGCCTCGTCGGGCTGTGGGCCAACAACGCAGGGAACACCGCGCTTGATGATCCCGGCCTTTTCGCCCGCGATCTTGGCCAGCGTATCGCCCAGAAACTGCTCATGATCGATAGAGATGGGGGTGATCACGCACAGACGCGGCTGATCCACCACATTGGTTGCGTCCAATCGTCCGCCCAGACCAACCTCCAGCAAGGTGTAATCGGCAGGTGCGCGGGAAAACGCCAACAGACCGGCAACGGTGGTAATCTCGAAATAGGTGATGTTTTCGCCATTATTGGCGGTGTAGCATTCATCCAGAACCTCGGTCAGATAAGGTTCGGAAATCAGCTCACCCGCCAGACGGATCCTTTCGTGAAACCGTGCCAGATGTGGCGAAGTATAGGCATGCACCGCCTGTCCTGCACCTTCCAGCCCGGCGCGGATCATGGCTTGCGTCGATCCCTTACCATTGGTTCCCGCGATATGGATCACCGGGGGCAGCTTGCGTTCCGGGTGGTCCAGCGATGTCAATAGCCGCCAGACACGATCCAATGTCAGGTCGATGATTTTCGGATGCAGCGCCATCATCCGGTCCAGGATGATGTCAGATGTCGCGGATGTCACTTATTTGGCGCCTTCTTTGGCATTGGCCTCGCCCGCTTTTTCAGGCGGCGGCAAATCCCCCTTCACCTCTGGCGGCAGGCCCGTCAGCATGCGGATGATGGTGACCAGCTCATCGCGCATATCCTTGCGATGGGTCACCCGATCCAGCATTCCGTGATCCAGCAGATATTCAGACCGCTGGAACCCCTCGGGCAGCTTTTCGCGGATCGTTTGTTCGATCACCCGGGTTCCGGCAAAACCAATCAGCGCGTTGGGTTCGGCAATCTGCACGTCGCCCAACATCGCATAAGAGGCTGTGACCCCACCGGTGGTGGGATGGGTCAGAACGACGATATAGGGCAGACCCGCATCGCGCAGCATTTCCACGGCAACCGTGGTGCGCGGCATTTGCATCAGGGACAGGATGCCTTCTTGCATCCGGGCACCCCCGGCGGCGGAAAACAGAACAAAGGGCCGGTTCATCTGCACGGCACGTTCTGCGCCCGCGATGATCGCATTGCCCACATACATGCCCATGGATCCACCCATGAAACTGAAATCCTGCGCTGCGGCCACGATCGGCGTGCGCCCGATCTCGCCCTCAACCACCAGCATCGCATCGCGTTCGCCGGTTTTCTTACGCGCATCTTTCATGCGATCGGGGTATTTCTTCTGATCGCGGAACTGCAACGGATCGGCCTTGACCTCTGGCACCGCAACTTCGGTAAAGATCCCGCCATCGAACAATGCAGCAAATCTATCGCGCGGACGAAACGCCATGTGATGATCGCAACTGTTGCAGACATTCATCGCATCGGCCAATTCCCGGTGAAACAGCATGGTTCCGCATTCAGAGCATTTGGTCCACAAATTGTCGGGCACCTCGCGCCGGGAAAAGAGCGAGTTTATCCGGGGACGGACGTAGTTGGAAATCCAGTTCATTGATACGGACCCTTTGCTGTATCTGATCTGAAATAATCGGGCTGACCGGTAAATGCAATTGCCGTTCCGACATGTATTCACTCTGAAACCCGGCATTTCCTTGCATGCGGGCCAATTCACGTCGCAATCACACTTGTAGAGCGCGCATCACCCGTTTATTCGGTTTGCGATCCGACGATAAGAGGTCCAGCCATGTCCACAGCGAAATTCGACAAATCCCGTCTGCCCAGCCGCCATGTGACCGAAGGCCCCGCGCGCGCGCCGCACCGGTCCTATATGTACGCCATGGGGCTGAGCGAGGAAGAGATTCATCAGCCGCTAATTGGCGTCGCGACCTGCTGGAACGAGGCAGCGCCGTGCAACATCGCGCTGAACCGTCAGGCGCAATCGGTCAAGATGGGCGTCAAACAGGCCATGGGCACGCCGCGCGAATTTACCACCATCACCGTCACCGACGGCATCGCCATGGGGCACGAAGGCATGCGGTCATCGCTGGCCTCTCGTGAAGCTATCGCTGACACAGTCGAACTGACCATGCGCGGCCATTGCTATGACGCGATTGTCGGTCTGGCTGGCTGTGATAAATCCCTGCCGGGCATGATGATGGCGATGGTGCGCCTGAACGTGCCGTCCGTCTTTATCTATGGCGGGTCGATCCTGCCGGGTCGCTACAACGGAAAAGACGTCACAGTGCAAGACGTGTTCGAGGCTGTGGGCCAACATCAGGCTGGCAACCTGTCGACCTGCGAGCTGGAAAAACTGGAAGCAGTGGCTTGTCCCTCTGCCGGTGCCTGCGGCGGTCAGTTCACCGCCAACACCATGGCCTGTGTGTCAGAGGCGATCGGTCTGGCCCTGCCCAATTCCTCTGGTGCCCCGGCACCCTATGAGAGCCGCGATCAGTATGGAGAGGCCTCGGGCCGCGCCGCCATGAACCTGCTTGAAAAACGCATCCGCGCCCGCGACGTTGTCACCCGCGAAAGCCTGATCAACGCAGCGCGCGTTGTGGCTTGTACCGGCGGGTCGACCAATGCTGGTCTGCACCTGCCCGCGATTGCGCATGAGGCTGGCATCGACTTTGACCTTGATGATGTGTGCGACATCTTCCGTGACACCCCCTATTTCGTCGATCTGAAACCCGGCGGTGCCTATGTCGCCAAGGATCTTTACGAGGTAGGCGGCGTTCCGGTGGTCTTGAAAGAACTGGACAAGGCAGGCCTGATTTACCGTGACTGCATGACCGCCACTGGCCGGTCCATCGGCGAAGAGATTGACATGGTCACACGCGAAGCCGATGGCAAAGTCATTTATCCCGCCTCCAACCCGATTTCCAAAACTGGTGGCGTTGTGGGCCTCAAGGGCAACCTCGCCCCCGAAGGCGCGATTGTGAAAGTCGCCGGCATGAGCGAAGAACAGCAGGTCTTCACTGGTCCGGCGCGTGTCTTCGAATGCGAAGAGGACGCCTTTGCCGCCGTGCAGGAACGCGCCTATGAGGAGGGCGAAGTCATCGTCATCCGCAACGAAGGCCCCGCAGGTGGCCCCGGCATGCGCGAAATGCTGGCCACCACCGCCGCCTTGTCGGGCCAAGGCATGGGCAAAAAAGTCGCCCTGATCACCGATGGTCGCTTCTCTGGTGCAACCCGTGGTTTCTGTGTGGGCCATGTCGGCCCCGAAGCCGCCCATTGCGGCCCGATCGCTTTGGTCGCAAACGGCGATATCATCACCATCAATGCGCTGACCGGTGAAATTTCGGTCGATCTGACCGATGAAGATTTGGCCGCACGCAAAGAAAACTGGGCTGGTCCGCGCGAAACATTCTACGCCTCTGGCGCGCTGTGGAAATACGCCCAGCAAGTCGGCGCCACCAACAAGGGCGCTGTCACCCATCCGGGCGGCAAGATGGAACGCCACGTCTACGCGGATATCTGATAATGCGTCTGGGGGCAGTTGTATTATCTTTGATCCTTCTGGCGGGCTGCATGAGCAACCCGCCCGTAACACGCGTCGCAAACGGCCATGTCACCATCGTCGGACCCACCGGGTACTGTGTGGACAGCCAGTCGGATCAGGGCCGGGCCGGTGATAATGTGGTGATGATGGCCAGCTGCGCCGCGCTCAACCACTCCAGCTCGGCCAGATTGCCATCGGCCCCTGCCGTCTTGGTGGCATCGGTGTCTTCCCCCGAACATTCCGTTCCCGTGACTGAGTCTCTAACGGCTCTACAACGGTTCTTTACTTCTGATCTTGGTCGCGCTTCGCTCAGCAAAAGCAATCGCCCTGAAACCGTGCGCGTCTTGCATGTTGGCAGCTATCAGGATGTGCTGATCCTGCATGCCCGCGACCGCAGCCCGGAACTTGCCGACAGCCTGCAAGACGAATACTGGCGCGCGCTATTTGATCTGGATGGTCGCACAATTTCAGCCACGGTTTATTCGACCAGAAACACACCGATCCCGGCTAAGGTCGGAAAAAGCCTGCTGTTGAACTTTGTTGGGCAGATCAGGGACGCAAATTCCTGATCGCAAAGACCGGGTTTTTCTTCTCTGCCACACAATTAAACTTTATAGTCATCCCATCCGGGCAAACCGGTCACAGGCAATCTGTAAGGATGACATGGCAAAACGGCTGGAGGCACTTATCGACAGGCTGATTCAGCGCCGATCCCGGCGGGACTGGCATGCGTTGGCCGATACTGCCGGGGATTTGACGCTGCCCGATCTGAAACGCTATCGGCAACTGGCCCGCGGGCTGACCCAGCCCTTAAACCGGTTTCTGCACGAAGCAGACCACCGCCTAGCCCAGCCCATCGTTGGATCAAACGCCATCGAAACCCCCATCGGCACGGATTGGAGCTGGCGACCGGACATGTGGCGCGGCCCGGTTCAGCCGCGCGGCCAGGCCAGCCTGCCCTCAAAAACCCGGCTCGGCGATCAACTGACAGTGTTTCACGACTGCCCGCTGTCAGAGGTCACCTATCGCCAAACCCGCAACATGTCGGAATTTGATCTGGCGCCGTTTGGATTGCGCCTGGATGTGTTTCAATTTCGCGGCAGCTTTCTATCGCTTTCAATCGCGATGCCGGCTGAGATGGTCGCAGATCTTGGCAAACGCCACATCCTGCAAATGAACGCGGTGATCGAGACGGAAAAGCCGTTGGAAATATTCACCCGCCTGAACGTGCGGCATGGCCCCAATGTCGATCAGCATGTCCGGGAACTGCCCCTTTATGAACTTGAACAGGTCACCGAATTTGATCTGGCCAATTCGTTTTTCAACAACACGCCGGTCAACCACCTGTGGGTGGACATCATATTCGAGGAACCCACCCTAAATCAGATCACCTTGCGCGATGTCACCTTCAACCGTCGCCCGCGTGCAGACCTCTAGGAACGACCATGTCCAAACTTTCACATACACGGACAATAAACGGCATCTGGGAAGGGGTGATGTCTGTAGAACGTGACAGCTCCGCCCCCTACCTTCAGGTCACGCACCGGGAAACGCCAATCCCGGACGTGTCGGTCCAGGCGGTGCAGGATCAGCCCGGAAATTGGCAACTCAGCTTTCCGATCCCCGCATCCTGCCTGTCCGATACGATCGAAACGCTTCTGATCTCGGATGTGTCAACGGGGGAGGTTCTGGGCTCCTACACCGTGATGACCGGAAGCGACACCCAGGTTGATGCGCGGGCCGAGCTGGATCTGCTCCGGGCCGAACTTGATATGCTCAAACGCGCCTTTCGGCGCCATTGCCGCGAAACCATGTCTTGATTCTGTATAAAGTTTGATACCTTTACGCGGCGTCGTGGGTGACACGCCCAAGCATAGGCCGCATTGTCTTGCCATGAATATTGCATCCGACATGACACAGTTCCCGAATCTGCTGGCTCCATTAAGCCTTGGGCATGTGACATTGCCCAACCGGGTGCTGATGGGATCGATGCATACAGGGCTGGAAGAAACCGGCAACTGGGACCGGGTCGCCGAATATTACGCCGAACGCGCCCGCGGTGGCGTTGGCCTGATGGTTACGGGCGGCATGGCCCCCAACCCTGAGGGCGCCGTTTTCAAGGGCGCCGCTGGTCTGTTTTCACCAGAAGACATCGCCAATCACCAACTGGTGACAGGCCGGGTCCACAATAATGGCGGCCGCATTGCGATGCAGATCCTGCATGCCGGGCGCTATGCCTATACCGACAATCCCGTTGCCCCCTCCGCAATCCGCGCGCCAATCAATTCCAGAACGCCGGTCGAACTGGATGCCGCGGGCATCGAAAAACAGATCAATGATTTCGTCACGTCTGCCCAGCGCTCCCAAGAGGCCGGCTATGACGGGGTCGAAATTATGGGGTCCGAGGGGTATTTGCTGAACCAGTTTCTGGTCACCCACACCAACAAGCGCGATGATGAATGGGGCGGCAGCTATGAATACCGCATGCGGTTTCCGCTGGAAACGGTGCGACGGGTGCGCGCCGCTGTAGGCGACGATTTCATCCTCATCTACCGCCTGTCGATCATGGATCTCGTGCCCAATGGATCGACCTGGGGCGAAGTGATCCAACTGGCCAAGGCCATGGAACAGGCCGGGGTCAGCATCCTGAACACCGGGATCGGCTGGCATGAGGCCCGCATTCCCACCATCGCCACATCCGTCCCCCGCCGCGCCTTTAGCTGGGTCGCGAAAAAACTGATGGGTGAGGTATCGATCCCTGTTGTCACCTCGAACCGGATCAATCTGCCCGAGGTCGCAGAGGCGGTTTTGGCCGAAGGCTGCGCTGATATGGTATCGATGGCGCGGCCCTTTCTGGCCGATCCTGATTTTGTGCGCAAAGCCGCCACCGGCAGGGCCGCCGAAATCACCCCCTGCATTGCCTGCAATCAGGCCTGCCTGGATCACACGTTCAACGGCAAAACCGCATCCTGCCTCGTCAACCCCCGCGCCTGTCATGAGACAGAGCTTCGGCTGACCCCAACCTCTTCCCCGAAATCCATTGCCGTGATCGGAGCGGGCGCTGCAGGCCTGTCGGCAGCCCTGACAGCGGCAGGGCGCGGCCACCATGTCACATTGTTTGATCAGTCCGATCGGATCGGCGGGCAGCTGAACCTTGCCGCGCAAATTCCGGGCAAGGAAGAGTTTCGCGGCCTCCTCACCTGGTTCAAATCCGAAATTGACCGGTTGGGCATCACTCTACAGCTCAACACCTGTGTCACGCCCGAAACCTGCGCAAGTTTTGAAGAGGTCATCATTGCCACCGGCGTCGCCCCGCGCGACCCGCAAATCCCGGGCCATGACCTGCCAAACGTTGTCACATATGCCGATATTCTGTCCGGGCAGGTCACCGCCGGATCAACCGTCGCCATCATTGGTGCAGGTGGTATCGGATTTGACGTGGCTGAATATCTGGTGCACCCCCGGGGCCCCGGCCCGACCGAAGATCTGCACCGCTGGCTGGCCGAATGGGGCATCAGCGATCCGGCCCTGAATGTCGGTGGCCTGTCCCTCGCGGGGCCCCAACCCGAGGCGCCAACCCGGCAGGTAACGCTCTTGCAACGCAAGGCCGAAAAGCCCGGGAAACGATTGGGCAAAACCACCGGCTGGATTCATCGAACCACCCTGCGCCACAAAGGTGTCCGCATGGTCAGCGGCGTGAATTATGACCGAATTGACAGTGACGGATTGCACATTTCCTATGGCAAGAACCGCGAAAACCCCCAATGCATCGCCGTCGAAACAATCGTCCTGTGTTCCGGGCAGGTTTCACAGCGCAATCTGGCCGATCAGCTGACCACACAGGGTATTCGTGTGCATGTGATCGGTGGCGCTGATCGTGCTGCAGAACTGGACGCGAAACGCGCAATCGACCAAGGATTCAGGCTTTCTGCCACAATTTAGCCCCGCTCCCGATTGGTGATTTTTGTTGAAATACAGGGTTAATGGCCAAAAAATCATGGCGGCACCAGTGTTTCCATGCCATCAACGATCCCCCCTAATTCCGTCTTAATGTCCGGCCTCTGACCCAATTTCGCCCGAATTCGTTGCGATACAAAACCCCTGGGGTGCGTAGAATTGGAATAAGACATGGATCGACTGACGGAAATGGAAGCCTTTGCTACGGTCGTAGACCAAGGCGGCTTCACCGACGCTGCCAAAAAGATGGGAATCTCAAAGTCAGCCGTCTCGAAACACGTATCCTCTTTGGAAGCCCGCCTCGGCGCGCGCCTTCTGAACAGGACCACCCGCCGCGTCAGCCCGACAGAGATCGGTCTGGCCTATTATGATCGCGCCCGCCGTGTCCTGAATGACGCAGGCGAAGCCGATGCGCTTGTCACCTCGATGCAATCTGCACCATCGGGCCTGCTGCGTATCTCTGTGGCGACTGATTTCGGCGTCAATCATCTGTCCCCGGTTCTGGGTGAGTTTTTACAGGAATTCCCCGACATCACCGTCAATATGGTGCTGAACAACCGCTATGTCGAACTGATCTCCGAAGGGTTTGATCTGGCCATCCGGATTGGCGAGTTGGAAGATAGCACGCTGCGGGCCCGCAAACTGACCGACACCACTAAACTGATGATCGCGGCCCCCGGTTACTTCGACGAATTTGGCCGCCCGGCCAAGATCGACGATCTGAATGAACACAAGCTTCTACATTATTCCAGCCAGGCCAATGGCGCCGTGTGGAAACTGACCGCGCCCTCCGGTGAAAAACGCCAGGTCCGCACCGCCGGTTGGCTTAGCGTCAATGACGGCCAATCCCTGCTGAACGCCGCTGTGTCTGGCCTTGGCATTGCTTATCTGCCCAGCTTCCTCTGTGCCGATGCCCTGCGCAGCGGTCAGGTCGAAGAGGCGATGCCCGATCTGCCCAAAGAAAATCTGGGCATATATGCGGTCTATCCCCCGGGCCGCTTCACCCAGCCCAAAGTCCGCGCCTTTATCGATTTTCTGGTTCACCAGTTCGCGGACAAAGGGTCAGAGGCCTGGTAAGGCCCACAGCATCCAAATTTGATAAAAACTCAGTTGGTCGAGGTCAGAATGACTTCGACCCTGCGATTCAGGGCCCGGCCCTCATCGGTCAGATTGCTCGCACGTGGCGACAAATACCCCATCCCCTCGGCCGACAACTGCGCAACCGCGACCCCATGATCGGCCACCAGCGCCTCCATCACGGATTCGGCCCGCAGCTTTGACAGGTTGATGTTTCCGTTCAACGATCCTTCGGCATCGGTATGGCCAACCAGCGCCACTTTGTGTTCCGGGTAAGCGTTCAGATAATCGGCTAGATCAGTCAGGGTTTGTACCGATTGGTCCTGCAATACCGCCGACCCAGTATCAAAGCTGACATCTTCCAGAACCACAAAACCGCTATCTTCCAATGCAAGGCTCAGACCCGACTCCGCCGCAAATGGCAGAATGTCAGGATCGGGGGAATTGCTGGAGACTGTCAGTTCAACATTTTCGATGCTTACCGGTTCGACATGCATGACCTGAACAAATCCGTTGGACACAGACCGGCTGACCAGCAGGCTGACCGCCTCGCTCTCGCCATCATTGTCTCGCGCAGCTGACAAGAACCGGTAATCACCCAGATCCACATGCATGTCCGGCTCGGGGGCAACCGTGGTTGCAAAGCGGAAATCAAATCCGCCGCAAGCCGTATCCTCGCACTCAAAATTAATCTGATAGCCTTGTTCTGCCAACTGTTCGCGCAGTGGCATCAGGATTTGCAATGTCGTCAGCCCGTCAGCCGGAAGCTTCCAAACGGTTTGTGTGACCCGGCCTTCTGCTGTGACAGTTTCAACGACACCATCAGACCAGGGGCCGGTCGGTACATCATAGCTGCCCAATTCTTCGACCTGCTCAAACCCGGACTGTGCCAGGGTCGGCATCGACAGCGGTGTAGCAAGTGCGCTCAGGGCAGAGGACACCAGCACCGATCCGGCCAAACCGATCATCGTGCTGTTTCGCATATATAGCGCGCGTCCCGTCATCACACCTTTCTCATGAGGGGCCCATCGGCCACCGTCACTTGCAATCAATCGTTCGGAAAATTCCGCAAATGCGGGCTCCGAAACCTTCCTCAACCTCGTGCCGGTGCGTGTGGTTCTGTGCACTTGAAATACGTGCGGCCAACTGCAGAGCGGCAATCAAGGATTTTAAGGCAAATTCGCAGGTTAACCAAGACCATTTGCAACGACGGACAGAGCACCAGCCAAAATCCGCTTTGGATAACAACGCCAAAGATGCTGATCCTTTGCTGCGATAGCCCCAGCGCGCATATCAGCTATCACCCCCCAATCGCACAATCGATCTTTCATCCGATGCCGTCAGGGCGTGCTGAACACCCGAGGGCAGCGACACCAACCGAACCTAAGCATTCATCTAAAACAATCAGACAGACGAAACAGGTCAGTGTCACCGCGCCATTTCAAACAACTGACTAAACCAATATCCTGTGGCCCGCTGTCGCGCGGTTTTCAAGCAACACTTCAGTCGCGGTTGAGGTTTTCAGACGGTCCAATCCGGTAATGATAACGCGCCGCCACGGTCATGCCGATTTCAGCATACAACCCCCGCGCCGCATGGTTTTCTTCCGTTACCGCGACTGACAGTTGCGTGGCACCCCTATCTTGTGCCCAGCTTGCGGCAAACTTCATGATATTGTGGCCAATGCCCTGACGGCGATGTCTCTGTGCCACTTCCAAAGCGTGGACCATCGCGATGTTTTCATGCAATCCAATATAGGCTGCCGCCACCACATGATCCCCCTTCCGGCCCAAAATGGTGGTCTTCTCAAGCGCTGCACGGCTCATCACATCCAATCGCGCCGGGCCTATTCCGCCCGCCTCCCAGATCTCTTTCATCACAGCCAGCGGCGGGAAAACCGCGAAACCAGACAGCCGCGGGGCAGGTGTTTCGGTCAGAACACGGATTGGGCTGGTCAATATCTCGACCGGGTCGATCACCCCATATCTGCGTGCCTCCAGCGCCTGATCCAACGCTTCTTCGCCCTCTCGAACCATGAACAGATGTGGCTGGCCCAGACGGGTCATTTCCGCCTCTGCCAGATCGATATCGGGTACCGTTCCGGGGCGTTCTGTCGTACCGGCGGAAACCCGCTTACCTCCGCCGTTTCCCTGTCGGATCACCCATCCAGACCGAACATATGTGGCCGCCGCTGGCCAGGTCATTTCCATCGCTTCCATCAACTGCTGTGCGGTCGTTTCAACCATGTTCGACAGCCTCCACAATTTGGCCTAGGGCTTGCATCGCCTGGTCCAGCCGCGCGGCATCCGCCCCGCGCACAACAATATGCGTGCCATAAATTCCATCCGCCTGAAACGGATACGACCCAAAAGACAGATCGGGATATTCCTGCGCCAATAGCCCCAGCGGCGTGGCAATCGTGCCCTCGCCAATCAAGACGCGCAATGTTTGCGACAGGACCGGCGCGCCGCCTGTCAGCGTGGGCAAAACCCCGGCAACCATCGCCTCGAATATTGTCGGCACCCCGGCCATCACATGCACATTGCCAAGGATAAACCCCGGCGCGGCAGAGATCGGGTTTTCAATCAGCCTCGCGCCCTCTGGCACCCGCGCCATGCGCAACCGCGCCGCGTTCAGCTCCAACTCCGACGCGTCATAATGGGCCTGCAGGATCGCCCGCGCATCATCGCGAATATCAATCGATGTCTCAAAGGCGGCAGCGATGCAGTCAGCGGTGATATCATCGTGGGTCGGCCCAATTCCGCCCGAAGTAAAGACATGATCAAACCGCCCCGACAGATCACGCACCGCCGCAATGATCGCCGCTCGGTCATCCGACACGACGCGCACCTCTTTCAGATCAATGCCATGTTCAGTCAACCGCCCGGCCAGATGGTGCATATTCGCATCGCGCGTCCGGCCCGACAGAATTTCATCCCCGATCACAAGCATGGCGGCGGTTGGGTTGGGCATGGCTGCTCCTTGTTCTCTTCCTGCGCCCGGTATAGGCCTCCCACATGCAGTTTCAAACCCCCTTGATCCCCGCCGTGCTGATCCGCCGCTACAAACGCTTTCTGGCCGATATGCGGCTGACGGACGGGCGCGAAATCACTGCCCATTGCCCCAATCCCGGGTCCATGATGGGGCTGGCTGAACCGGGCACTCGGTGTTGGCTGGAACCCAATGATGATCCAAAGAAGAAGCTAAAGTTCGGCTGGCGGCTGGTCGAACACGCTGATGGCCATTTCACTGGTGTTGACACCTCTGTCCCCAACCGGGCCCTGCACAGCGCCCTGATGGCCCGGCAGGTCGCGGGGTTGGCCCCCTACCCGTTGGTCCGGCCAGAGGTGAAATACGGCCAGAACAGCCGCATCGATTTTCTGCTGTCAGGCCCCGGCCTGCCCGATTGCTATGTCGAGGTCAAATCCGTGACCCTGTCGCGCCAGCCGGGTTTGGCCGAGTTTCCCGACAGCGTGACCGTGCGCGGCGCAAAACATCTGGGCGAACTGGCCGATATGGCCCGACAGGGTCACCGCGCCATTATCCTTTATCTGGTGCAACGCACCGACGCCCAGCGCGTGACCATCGCCGCCGACATTGACCCCACTTACGCCGCCGCCATGCACACGGCCCGACAGGCCGGGGTTGAGGTCATGGCCATCGGCACCCAGATCACACCCAAGGCGATCGAGATCGGCCAATCACAGGAATTTCACCACCCCACATAGACCTCTGGCAGTTTTTGCAAAGCTGCATTATCTAGTCCCGAGTCAAAACCCGGAGAAGACCCTTGGACGACACACGCGGACGGATCACCAAAGACGGCATTCGCCTGTTTGAACCGGCAGATTTCGACGGCATGCACGCCGCCGGACGGCTGGCGGCAGAGATATTGGATGCCATCGGCCCCTTGGTGCAGCCCGGCACTACAACCGGGGCACTGGACGAGACCATCGAAAAGATGATCGATGACGCCGGCGCCACCTCTGCCACGATCGGGTATAAGGGCTATCGCCATGCCTCCTGCATCTCGGTGAATCACGTCGTCTGCCACGGCATCCCGGGCAACAAGGTGCTGAAGAACGGCGATATCCTGAACATCGATGTCACGGTGATTGTTGATGGCTGGTATGGCGACACATCGCGCATGTATGTGGCCGGCAAACCAAACCGCAAGTCTGAGCGCCTGATTCAGGTCACCCATGACAGCCTGATGGAAGGCATCCGCGCCGTCAAACCCGGCAACACTTTTGGCGATATCGGCCACGCCATCCAACGATTTGTGGAATCCCAACGCATGTCCGTAGTGCGCGATTTCTGTGGTCACGGGCTGGGCCGTGTTTTCCATGCACCGCCCAACGTTCTGCATTACGGGCGCGAAGGCACCGGACCGACGCTGGAGGAAGGCATGTTCTTTACCATCGAACCGATGGTCAATCTGGGCCGCCCGGAAACCAAGGTTCTGGCCGATGACTGGACAGCAGTGACCCGCGACAAATCTCTGTCGGCCCAGTTCGAACATTCCGTTGGCGTCACTGCTGATGGATGCGAGATTTTCACCCAGTCACCCGCCGGGAAGTTTCATCCGACCAACTGACCGCCCATCAAAACCCACGGCATCAGCG
Source organism: Roseovarius sp. YIN77 (assembly GCF_057219155.1). Classification (NCBI taxonomy): domain Bacteria; kingdom Pseudomonadati; phylum Pseudomonadota; class Alphaproteobacteria; order Rhodobacterales; family Roseobacteraceae; genus Roseovarius; species Roseovarius sp. YIN77. The sequence goes on along the minus strand of NZ_JBXVVI010000006.1, from coordinate 59,586 downwards.
CCCGAACCGCAATCCCAGCCATTGAAGTCGGCTGTTTCGCGCCGAGCTCCGCTTGTCTGTAAAAAAGACATAGAACCGCATTCATTTCAGATCAGGCGGCCCCATATTCTTTGGCGAGACGACATTTGCAAACGTCCCTTGGAATACATTTATCGCCTCAACGACATAATATTGGAGATAGCATATGAGCGAAGGTCTTGCGCTGTCATTTAACAGCCCGAACACAGCTTCCCCCGAAGTTAAAACTTTCACTCGCACCAGTCCAAAACCGACAGAGGTTGAAGTTGCAGTTGCGGCCTCTTCGGTCAATCCTATCGATGTGCAACGCGCCTCCGGCTATGGCCGCAAACTGTTGTCTCTTTTGGGCGCAAGCAAATTCCCTTTGGTTTTGGGCAACGATTTCTCCGGTGTCATCACCGCCGTGGGGGATAAGGTCAGCGACTTTAATGTTGGGGATCATGTCTTCGGCGTTAAAAAGGCATCACGCGAGGGCACCAATGCCAGCCATGTGATTGTGCCGGCGACGCCCGCGACTATCCGAAAACTTGCCAAAGGATTTGATCCGCTGTCTATGGCAGCTCTTCCTTACTGTTTCACAACAATGTGGCTCGCCGTTCGAAATGCCGGACTTTCAAAATCCAACGCCGCTAGCAAAGACGTGCTGGTTCACGGCGCCGCGGGTGGTCTGGGCTCCCTTGCGCTTCGAATGTTGTCGGATTGGGGTGCAAATGTCACTGCCATCGCACGTCCGAATGCTCTGCAAGCCTGTTTGGATTTGGGGGCAAGCAACGCAATTGATCAGGCAACCCATCCGTTCAGCACATTGAAATCCTCCTTTGATGCGACACTCAACTTTGCGACATGGGATCATGATGCGGATTTGTTGGGCTGTTTGCTCGATGGGGCGCTTGGCCATGCAACAACCGTGCATCCGATGCTGCGAAACTTTGATGAGGCAGGCTTTGTCGGCGGGGCGTTTCGCACAATGTCCGGCAAACGGCGTTGCCGAAAGGCGTTGCCCAAAGGCACACAGAATTATTCCTGGACCATATTTGGCCCCAACGCGGATGCCTTGTCCGAATTGGAACGCCTGGTATCTCTGGACAAGGCCTCGTTAGAAATCGGCCTGAAAGTCCCTCTGAAAGACGGTGCCTTGGCCTTTGATCACATGAGAACGGGAAAACCGGGTCGCGCATTGATTTTGCCCTGAGGCTTTTCTCAGGTCGCAGAGATTGCATAAGCGTGGATCAGAAATACGCACCCGCTGTAACAGAAATACCCCGGCACCCAAAGGCGCCGGGGTAGTAATTGTGCGGGCCTCCCGGAGGAAAGGAATGGCTCGCACAGGCTGTATGACAGTGGAACGTTTACTCTGTCGCGACGGATGGTGCCTCTTCCACCACCGCATTCTCGTTCACCAACTCACCCTCCTTGTGGAAAAGCGGGTAGATATACAGGAACGCGGCAGAGATCAGGTAACCGGCTGTGATCCCGCTCAGCTCTGGCCAATGCAGGCTGGCCCCGTGGATGATTCCAACGGCGGACATGATCGCCGCACCCAGGGCAAATCCTGCGGCATTGCGGAAATTGCCATCGATCACACTGGCGACAATCGCCCCCCAGATCAGCCCGGTCAGGATCGCGCCTTGCGACAGGGCCAGATGCCCCTCGAAATGTGCTCCCTGCTGTAGCAACGCCGCAGTCAGCGCTTCATCCCCAAGCTGCGGAAGTGACGCCACGCCCACCGCGCCCAGCGCACCCATCAGCGATCCCCATTTCACCATCAGAAACGACGACACATGCGGCATCATCGCAAAGGTCACCGCCGACATGTGTTCGGTCTTGACCGAATGCGCGGTGTTGGTGATCAGGCTCAGCGCCACGAAAACCAGAACCGGCGCGGCAGCCGCCACAGGGATCAGGTTGTTCAGAAACGCCAACAGGCCAAAGAACGCGGCAAACGGAATAACCGCCCCCACACCGATGATATATCCGGCATGCGCACCCATGCGCTTATAGGCCGGATGACCGATATAGGCGGTGGTCGGGAAGGGGGATCCAAAGACAGCTCCAATCATCGTGCCGACACCGTCAGTGATCTGACAGGTGGCAACCGGGTAATGATCGCCGGCGGCCTCTGCGCTTTCCACGTTATTCATGGTTTCGATGAAGTTATAGATCTGCACCGGCACCAGAACCAGGAACAGTTCCGGGTTGGCGAAAAGATACTGAACACCTGCAATCAGGTCACCGATATAGGGCAGCGGCGGATAGAACCCGACGCCGTCCGCACTAAACCGTGCCTCGCCAATTGCCAACGCAACGACCGTCCCGACGATCAGCGCCAACAGACCGGCAGGGATGTTCCAGGGCAGGCGGAAACGACCCACCAGACCCCAAAGGATGATGATCATGGAGGCAAAACCGATGAACGGATTTTCAAACACGGTGGCCAGTGGCACAGTTCCGATAAAGACCAGCGCAATCCCACACAGCGTGCCCAACATCCCGGCGCGCGGCGTGATGCGTTTCAGCCACGGGCCAATAATCGCACCCAGCGCGGCAACAATACCGCCCATGAACCCGGCCCCAATACCGACCTGCCAGGCCAGCAATGGATCATTTGTTGACCAGTAAATCGGCCCGATAACGCCGAACAGATAGACGAACATCACCGGGGTCGAAATCCCGTATGGCAGGGCGGTTACATCCCGCCCATGCTGTGCCGCCGCCCGTTTGGCCAGAACGACATAAACGGCGATCCCCGCCAAAATGGCAATGGCCGCACCGGGCACGATGCGCCCATAGACAATCTCTGCCGGCATCTGAAAGACGAACTGACAAATCCCCGCCAGAACCATCAGGTTGATCAGGTTATCAGTAAACAACGCCCAAAAGGCGCTGAAATCGCTGCGATGAAACAGCTTGTAGGAATAGCTAGCTTCCCCCATGGGAACCTCCTTGGTTTGACCGGGGCGATCTGGTTTCTCCTCAAACCTGAACCGACCGGCATATCCTCACTGCGTCGCGACATGCAAAACAGCGCCCCCATGGGGGTGTCATCAGCACGCGCGCCACCAGCATCTGTTACCGAATGGATTTCGATGTCCCGTATCTCAAGCTCCCAGATCCGCTTGGCTTCGCGCACGCCTTTGGACTGACGGGGAGTGTACAGAATGGCCCTTGCTCACAAAATACCGGGCTTCGCAAAGTACCTTCAAATGAAATTTGAAAAACGCAGAATTGATCGGTGATTCTGCGGAATGCCGGTTCGGGTCTTGAAACGAATTCTCAAACCAAACCCCACTATGTGCCATGAAGCTGCATTTGCCACTGCGGGCATCACCGCCTGCGAGATGCAATAATTTCCCCCGAAGAGCGCTCCAATGATTGAGTCAACCAACTAACTTTGTTAACCGCTTATAAATTGCGCCACTGAAAGGGTAGGTAATGTCCAACAATGATTTTGAGTCTCGGCACCTCGAAACGCTGGATCGGGATCTTGGGCGCCTGTCCAATCTTGAACTTGCAACAGCCTATGTTGGACGCCCACTGGTTGGGCCAGGCATTGCGATGGTTTTCATCGTACTGGCTGGCATTCTCGCCACGATGTTCTTTGGCCAGTCCAACAATGCTTTTATCGTCGCCGTCGCCGCAATCTTTGGGGCCTATATGGCACTGAATATTGGGGCGAATGATGTCGCCAACAATATGGGGCCGGCAGTTGGCGCCAACGCATTAACAATGGGTGGCGCCATTGCCATCGCCGCCATTTTTGAAAGCGCAGGAGCCCTTTTGGCTGGTGGCGACGTTGTTTCGACAATTGCCAAGGGCATTATCGCCCCTGAAAGCATGCAGACTTCGTCAATTTTCATCTGGGCGATGTTGGCCTCTCTTCTTTCTGCTGCGCTTTGGGTAAATCTGGCAACGTGGATCGGGGCACCGGTCTCCACAACGCATTCTGTTGTCGGGGGTGTGATGGGTGCCGGAATCGCGGCCGCAGGATTTGCAGCCGTGAACTGGACAACGATGAGCAAGATCGCCGCCAGTTGGGTGATCTCTCCTGTTCTGGGCGGGGCGATTGCTGCCGGCTTCTTATGGTTTATCAAGGCCCACATCATCTATCAGGACGACAAGATAAAAGCCGCGCGAAAGTGGGTGCCTGTCCTGGTGGGCATCATGGGTGGTGCATTTGCATCTTATCTTGCCCTGAAGGGCCTGAAGAAGGTGATCAAGATCGATCTGCCGACTTCCCTACTGATCGGTGCCGCCGTTGGCACGCTCATTTGGGTTGTCATGGTCCCGATCATTCGCCGACAGTCAGCGGGATTGGAGAACCGAAACAGATCGCTCAAGGTTTTGTTTGGCATCCCGCTTGTCGTCTCTGCTGCCCTGCTCAGCTTCGCCCACGGCGCCAATGACGTTGCGAACGCAGTTGGACCTCTGGCGGCGATTGTTCAGGCCTCTCAGGACGGAAACTTCACGGATGCCATTTCAATCCCGTTATGGGTGATGGTGATCGGTGCGATGGGTATTTCGTTCGGCCTGTTTCTCTTTGGACCGAAACTCATTCGAATGGTCGGCAGCCAGATTACCAAACTCAATCCAATGCGGGCCTATTGCGTCGCCCTGTCGGCAGCAATCACCGTGATCGTGGCAAGCTGGCTTGGCCTGCCGGTCAGTTCGACTCACATCGCGGTCGGGGGCGTGTTCGGTGTGGGCTTCTTCCGCGAGTGGGATGCCGAGCGTCGCATGAAAAAGGCACGCATTGCGATCCCCAGTTTGCCCGAACAACAACGGGAAGAACGTCGTCGCCGAAAACTTGTTCGTCGATCTCACTTTTTGACGATCATAGCGGCCTGGATCATCACCGTTCCAGCTGCGGCGCTTCTGTCGGGGTTGATTTTCTTCCTGATCAGTTTGATCGCCACATGACAAACCACATCCGTTCATCTGCCGGATGGGCGGATGTGGTGTTCCGCCCGGTGAAAACTTATTAGCAGCCCGTCAGCGTAACTTCCTTGGGTAGCGCGATGATTGCAAACCCATGAATGCCACCGCCCGGCAATCAATGGCCGGTCGCGTTAACGTTTGTCCCCACCGTCGCAATACCGACAAAATACCGACGTTGCACCGCATCGGATTTTTCCAAGCTGGCGGAACTTCCTTCCCCCGCCGTTCGCAGGGTGTGATCAGGGTGGCTACACCACCACGGCCAGCCGTTCCTGCTTCCCCACGCCAAAGACCCGTTTGTAGCGCGCCACCTCTGCAGCGGGTCCCATCGCCTTTTCAGGATTGTCACTCAGCTTGACAGTCGGGCGCCCATTGGCGCTGACCGCCTTGCAGACAAGCGAAAACGGGGCAAGCCGGTCATCAGGCGTCAAGCCTCTGAAATCATTTGTCAAAAGCGTGCCCCAACCAAAGCTTACATTGACCCTGCCGGTAAATCTGGCCTGCAGCTCAACGATCTTTTCGACATCCAATCCATCGGAGAATATGATCAGTTTTTCACGCGGATCTTCGCCCCGTTCCTGCCACCAGCGGATCGCCGTTTCCGCCCCCGTGGTCGGGTCACCAGAATCAATCCTAATCCCCGTCCAGCCCGCAAGCCAATCCGGTGCATTGTCTAAAAACCCTTTAGTTCCAAAGGTATCCGGCAAAATGATCCGCAAATTTCCATCATGTTCCTCATGCCAATCCGACAGCACATCATAAGGTGCCCGCGCCAGTTCTGCGTCGCTATCTGCAAGGGCCGCATAGATCATCGGCAGCTCATGCGCATTGGTGCCGATCGCCTCGATATCGTGTTTCATGGCGATCAGGCAGTTTGAGGTGCCGGCGAAACTATCGCCCAGACCCTCGATCATGGCCTGCACGCACCAGTCCTGCCACAGATAGGAATGACGACGCCGGGTCCCGAAATCCGCGATGCGCGTCACAGATCCCTTTAAATTTCCTATTTTTTCCCACAGCTTAGTCATCGCGCGCGCATATAGGATCTGCAGCTCGAACCGGTCCATCGGGTCCAGAACAGCGCGGCTGCGCAGCTCCATCAGGACAGACAATGCCGGTATCTCCCACAACATCACTTCGGGCCAACTGCCCTCAAATGTCAGTTCATACTGATCCCCAACACGTTCCAAATGATAGGGAGGCAGGCGCAGTTTTTCGAACCATTCCATGAAGTCATGGCGAAACATCTGCCGTTTGCCGTAAAACATATTGCCGCGCAGCCATGTGCTTTCGCCTCGGGCGAGCGACAAAGATCGGATATGATCCAGTTGCTCTCGCAACTCGCCCTCATCAACCAGTTTGGCCAACGGCACCGACGTTGTCCGATTGATCAGACTAAATGTCACCTGCGTGTCGCGGCGGTTTCTGAACACGGACTGACACATCAGAAGCTTGTAAAAATCCGTATCGATCAGGGATCGGACGATCGGATCGATCTTCCACTTGTGATTATAAACGCGGGTGGCGATATCAACCATTCTGGCTCTCCATAAGCCCTGATAATTAGAGCAAATCTAACACCCGACAAGCAAGGACGAATATGTTAGTGTTTGATTTTCCTTGCTGCGACATAGGCGATCCCCCCGATTATCAGGCCCCAAACCGCCCCGCCCAGCCCAAAGATCGTTACACCAGAGGCGGTCGTCACCAATGTCAGGGCGGCGGCTTCCCGATCAGCAGGATCGGCCAATGCAGCGCTTGCCGAATTGGTCAGGACACCCAATAGTGCAATCCCCGCCAACGTTCCCAACAACACTGGTGGCCCCAAGGCCGCAAAGGCTGTTATAGCCCCGGCGAAGACACCAAAAACACAGTAGAAACCACCCGCTATCACTGCCGACCAGTATCGCCTGTTCGGATCAGGATCAGAATCGTCGCTCGCGCACATCATCGCCGTGATAGCGGCCAGACAGGTGGCGGGTGCCCCCAATGGCGCCGAGACGATGCTGAACCCGCCGACCGAGGTCATCAACGGCCCGGGCGCGGGTGAATATCCACATCCTTTCAATACCGCGATCCCCGGTACGTTTTGCGTGGCCATGGTCACGATGAACAGGGGCAGACCAATGCCCAAAACCGCATTTAGAGAAAATGCGGGCGGTATAACGATCGGGGTCGCAACCAAAGGTGCATCAATCTTGATGTTCAGGCCGGATTGCCAAAGGATGATCACAACAGCGGCGACCATTGCCGCCGGCACAGCCAATAGGCGGTGAATTCTGCCGCAGATAAACCAGGTCAACATAACCGGAACCACAACTTCTGGCGCGTCCGCCAATCCCTTGAACGGAACAATGCAAAGGGGCAACAAAACCCCAGCCAACATTGCTTGTGCCAAGACAGGTGGGATCGACCCGACAAGTCTGGCCAGCGGCTGCCAGAGACCGGAAATGGTCGTTAGAACCCCTGCCACCAAAAATCCGGCCACAGCACCGGCAAACCCTGCCTGATCTGGGGGTGTTACGGCCAATAGCGCCACCCCGGGCGTCGACCATGCAATGCTCACCGGTTGTCGGGTCCAAAGGCTGATCGATATGCCGCACAGCCCCATCGCGATAGCGGCGAACATCAATCCGGACGCAGCCTCCATCGGCGACGCGCCCACGCCATCAAGACCGCGCAATACAATCGGGAAAGAACTGAAAAACCCGACGACCGCGACGACGAACCCGGTAGATACTGTGCTAAGCGTTGGCGTTGAGTGCGTCACGTTCAATCGTCCAGATTGACACCAGCATTTTGCATGCCAGCCAATGCTGCGTTCAACGAGCCATCCAAATCAATCGCACGGCACAAGCTAAGGTCGACAGACACTGTGTACCCTAACTTGGCGGCATCAACCGCAGAAAAGTTAACGCAAAAATCCGTGGCGAGGCCCACTAACGTCAAATGTTCGATTCCACGGGTTTTCAAATACCCATCCAACCCGGTCGGGGTCGTGTGATCATTTTCAAAAAAGGCGGAGTAGCTGTCGATCGCGCGGCGAAAGCCTTTGCGAATGATCAGATCCGCTCGATCCGAATGAAGGTCAGCATGCAGCTGCGCCCCGTCAGATCCCTGAACACAGTGATCTGGCCATAGAACCTGCGGCCCATAGGGCATCTGCGTCACCTCGAACGGCCCAAGATCTGAGTGTTGGGAGGCAAAGGAGGAATGATCCGTCGGGTGCCAATCCTGGGTCAGGATAACCGTGTCAAACCCCGCCATCCGGTCATTGATCCTTGTGACAATCTCATCGCCTGCCGGCACCGAAAGCGCCCCCCCGGGGCAAAAATCGTTCTGCACATCAATGACGATCAACGCCGCCCTATCGTGATCCATCGCAACCTCCCTGATATGCAAATGGATGCGTTAGAAACTCAGGGCGGTCAACCCGGCTTGCAGAAGCACCTGCGCCAAGACGCAGCATCCCGGCCCCTTGATAAGATCAGGAGAGCGGAGTATCTCGCGCCTATGTTTACAGTTGCTGCACTCTATCACTTCACCCGATTCGATGATCTGCCTACCATTCAGGCACCGCTGCAAAAGCTGTGCGATGATGAGGGGATCAAGGGCTCCCTTCTGATCGCGCGTGAGGGGATCAACGGGACGGTTGCCGGAACACGCAAGGGCTTAGATCGGATGCTGGGCCATATACGCGCCCTGCCCGGCTGCGAAGGTTTGGAACATAAGGAAAGTCCGGCCGTAGAAATGCCCTTCAACCGGATGAAGGTGCGCCTGAAAAAAGAGATCGTCACGATGGGTCAACCTGATGTCGACCCGACGGCGGCGGTGGGACACTATATCGAACCGAAAGATTGGAACGATCTGATCCGGCAAGATGATGTTGTGGTCATCGACACGCGCAACGATTACGAAGTCGCGATCGGCTCGTTCGAAGGGGCCATCGATCCCTTGACCAAAAGCTTTGGCGAATTCCCCGACTGGTGGCAAAAGAACAAAGACCGCTTTCACAACAAGCGTGTGGCCATGTTCTGCACCGGCGGTATCCGCTGTGAAAAATCCACCAACTATCTGTTAGGCCAAGGGGTTGAAGATGTCTTTCATTTGAAAGGCGGCATTCTGAAATACCTCGAAGAAGTCCCCGCAGACGCCAGCACATGGGAAGGTGAATGTTTCGTTTTCGATCAACGCGTGTCCGTCGGGCATGGCCTGATCGAGGGACCACATCACCTGTGTTTCGCCTGCCGCCGCCCGATCCTGCCCAAAGATAAATCTCGCCCAGAATACGAGGAAGGCGTCAGCTGTCATTACTGCGTAGATGAAACCTCTGAGGCGCGCAAAGACGCCTTTCGCGAGCGTCAGAAACAAATCCAACTCTCCAAAGCGCGTGGTGAAACCCATGTGGGACCCCGATAGATTTTAGGATCACATCCAAATGACCCAAACTGCAGATGACCGCCTGATTGTTGCCCTGGATGTCCCTGATGCCCTCTCTGGGCTGGCGCTGGCGAATCAACTGGGTGATGCGGTCAGTTTTTATAAAATTGGCCTGGGCATGTTGACCGGTGGCGGCTTGGCCTTGGCGCGCGAGTTGAAAGATGAACAGGGCAAGCGCATTTTTCTGGATATGAAGCTGTTTGACATTGGTGCCACGGTCGAAGCAGCCGTGCGCGGTCTGTCACAGTTTGATCTGGATTTTCTAACCGTCCATGGCGACCCACATGTGGTGCGCGCGGCCCAAGAGGGCAAAGGCGGCAAAGATCTGAAGATTCTGGCGGTCACCATCCTGACCTCGCTGGAGCGTGAGGACCTTGATGACGGGTTGATCAAACCCGGCGACGTTCGGGATATTGTCCTGGAACGGGCCTCGAACGCGTTTGATGCAGGTGCCGATGGCGTGATCGCTTCTCCGCAGGAATCGGCCCTGATCCGTGCGTTACCAAATGCGGTGGGCCGGTTGATCGTCACCCCGGGTGTGCGTCCCGCCGGGGCCGATCTGGGTGACCAGAAACGGGTCACAACCCCAGCGCAAGCGATTGCCGATGGTTCAGACCATATTGTGGTTGGCCGCCCTATACATCGTGCCCCTGACCCTCGACAGGCCGTTTTGTCTGTGATCGCAGAGATGCGTTCACCGCAGGCGCAACACCCCAGCAGATAGACAACTCACTGCTTTGTCATTGATCAATTTGTGTTTCTGGCCCGTTTGATTTTCTCGCTCTTCGACCTGAAATGATCTATCCTGATCCGGCTATATCGGATTTCAGATGCCTGCCCTTTGCCGCGATTGCCTGACCTATGATCAGGACGACTTCACCCGCTGTCCCTCATGTCGCAGCCCTCGGGTCATCGCGCATGAAGAACTGTTTTCGCTTTCCATTGCGCATATGGATTGCGATGCCTTCTACGCCAGCGTCGAAAAGCGCGATAATCCAGATTTAGCAGACAAGCCTGTCATCATTGGGGGTGGAAAACGGGGCGTGGTGTCAACCGCGTGCTATGTGGCGCGTATTCGCGGTGTACGGTCGGCGATGCCGATGTTTCAGGCGCTTAAGAGGTGCCCAGACGCGGTGGTGTTGCGCCCACGCATGTCTGCCTATGCAGAGATGTCCCGGATAATCCGCGACATGATGTTGGAACTGACCCCGGCAATTGAACCCCTGTCTCTGGATGAAGCCTTTATCGATCTGACCGGCACCCAGCGCCTACACGGCGCCCCGCCTGCGGTGATGTTGGCACGCCTGGTCAAGCGGATGAATGATGAGCTTGGCCTGACCGGTTCCATCGGACTGTCGCATAACAAGTTTCTGGCAAAGGTCGCATCCGACCTCGACAAACCCAGCGGGTTTTCCATCATTGGTAAGGCAGAGACCGGCGACTTTCTGCATGACAAACCCGTGCGGTTAATTTGGGGGATTGGTCCGGCGGCGCAGGTGTCCCTGGACAAGGCGGGAATTCGTACATTTGATGACCTTCTGCGTTGGAACAAATCTGATCTGATCGAACGATTTGGGTCCATGGGGGATCGCCTGTGGCATTTGGCACGTGGGCAAGATCGACGGCGGGTCAATGCCCGGGCTCCGGTGAAAAGCATTTCAAAAGAAACCACGTTTTTTGAGGATACATCAGACCCAGATCTGTTGGACGGCCATATGTGGCGCCTGTCCGAACAGGTCGCCGACAGGGCAAAGGCCAAAGGCTATGCCGGGCGTGTCGTCACACTAAAACTACGCCGGGCCGATTTTTCGCTTTTGACGCGCCGGGTCAGCCTTATTGACGCCACGCAGATCGCAGATCGGATTTATCGAACTGCCCGCAATCTGTTTGACCAGCTGTCGGAGTCGGGGCCTTTCCGGCTGATTGGGGTCGGAATAAGCGATCTGCAGGCTGATTCTGAGGCTGACCGCAGCCCGGATCTGTTGGATCCGAACGCGTCCAAACGCCTAGAGGTGGAGCGGGCAACTGATAAAATTAAATCGCGGTACGGGAAAGAAGCGATTCTAAAAGGACGTGCTCTGCGCTGATCACACAGAACAATTCCATCACTCAGCCGCCATGGGCAAATCATTTCGACCGATGTCAGAGAGGCGTCTTATCACCCGTGTCATGGCCGAACGGAACGTGTTGAAATCATCATTCGGTGCCACGGTTTTCTCATCCATGTACAAAGAACGGTTGATCTCTATCTGGATGGCATGTTGCCGTTGGGCGGGCTGGCCATATCGTTGAACCATATAGGCACCTGCAAAGGGCGTGTTGCGGACGACATGCAGGCCAACAGACTGAAAGGCATCCTCAATCTGATCAACAATTTCTGAGCTGGCAGAGGTTCCGAACCGATCCCCCAAAACGATATCGGGGCGGGGCTCTCCGAACGGGCAAACGCGATCAACGGCCTCATAAGGCATAGAATGGCAATCAACTAATATCGCCTCTCCGAATCGGGCCTTGGTTTCAGATATCAGGTTCTGCAAAGCACGATGGTATGGGTGCCAGTTTTGGTCGATCCGCGACTCGGCCTCTGCCAATTTCATTTTGCCACGGTAAATTGCCCGCCCCGATGCAACGACACGGGGAATCACCCCAAGCCCAGAGAGTATCCGCGGATTATGTGAGCCGGGCTTCAGCCCCTCAATAACTGCCGGGTCGAGCTCATCAGGCGCGCGGTTCAAATCAACAAAGGCACGCGGCACCTGCGCGACCAGCAGCGTCGCGCCATGATCAGGCGCGGATTCAAACAATTGATCTACATAAGCGTCTTCAGAACTGCGAATCGCCAGGCGATCCAAAACCGACTGGCGCAGGAAGGCCCAGCTATAGTCGCGCCCACTATGCGGGGAGGCGAAAATAACGCTGGTTGACCACTCTTTTGGGCGTTCCAGTCGATATGGGGCGTTCTGCATGGCGGCTCCTTCTGAAATTAACTATAGACCGATTTGTAAAACGACCAAAAGCTCTTGATCCCCCTTGCTGAACCTTTTATAGACCCCTCGACAGACGCGGTGCCGCCCGCGTCCCTTTTGTTTGGACAGGTGGCAATGCTGTGTTATTGGGCGATTAGCTCAGCGGTAGAGCACTACGTTGACATCGTAGGGGTCACTGGTTCGATCCCAGTATCGCCCACCATCCCCCGGAAACGGGGACGAATTGAAACCTGGGGCGCCTGCGCGCCGCGATATGAGGAGAAGGCTATGAAAGTCCGGAACTCGCTCCGTTCGCTCAAGAACCGTCATCGCGACTGCCGCGTTGTGCGTCGAAAGGGCCGTGTCTATGTTATCAACAAGACACAACGTCGGTTCAAAGCCCGCCAAGGCTGAACTTTGACAAAACTAATGAAGATCAAGCCGCTCTTTTGGGCGGCTTTTCTTTTGCCTAAACCATAAACACGAAAAGGCCCCGACCGAATGATCAGGGCCTCTATCTGCGTGTTTCGAAGTGGATCAGACGCCAGCCTTTACGATCGCATCGGCCAGAATAGTCACGGTGGTTTCATTCAAACCAGCGATATTCAATCTCGAATCACCGATCATATAGATGCCGTGATCCTTACGCAGGGTTTCTACCTGTTCAGGTGTGGCGCCAAGACGAGAGAACATGCCACGATGCTGGGCGATAAACCCAAAGCGGTCAGATCCTGACAGGCGCTGCAATTCACCCGCCAATTGTTCGCGCAGCTTCAACATGCCCAGACGCACATCTTCCAGCTCTGCCTTCCAATCGGCGCGCAAATCATCGTCGTTCATGATCACGCTGACCAACCGCGCCCCGTGATCTGGCGGAAAAGAGAAATTCTGACGATTCAGGAAGGCAAGGTTCGCTTGGGTTACTTCCCGCAATGATTTATCCTGGGACACCGCCATCAGGATGCCGGTGCGTTCCCGGTAGATGCCAAAGTTTTTGGAACAGCTGGCGGCAATCAGTGTTTCAGGCATTTCCGATGCCACCATCCGTAAACCAGCGGCATCTTCCTCCAGCCCGTCACCAAAGCCCTGATAGGCAATGTCGATCAACGGTGTCACGCCTTTGTCCTGCATCAACGCGATGACCTCGGCCCATTGTGGCAGCGTCAGGTTTGCCCCTGTCGGATTGTGACAACAGGCATGCAACAAGACCACGTCGCCCGCCTTGACCGCGTCCAGATCGGCCATCATGCCGTCGAAATCGACCGCCCGGGCCTCATTGTCGAAATACCGGTACTCTGCCATGTTTATGCCAAGGTATTTCAGAATTGAGGGGTGGTTTGGCCAGGTTGGTGCCGACAGCCACACAGTGGCATCGGGCGCCGCACCTTTCACCAGCTCCAGCGCCTGGCGAATTGCGCCCGTCCCGCCGGGTGTTGCCACAGCTGCAACATTGCCGCGGTCCACACTTGTGCCAAGCGCCAGAGACACCATCGCATCGGCAAAGGCCGGATCACCCGCCAGCCCTGTATAGGCCTTGGTGGTTTCTTCCTGCCACCATTTTTGTTCCGCCGCCTTCACTGCCCGCATGACAGGCGTATTGCCGGAGGCATCCTTGTAAACACCGACACCCAGATCGATCTTATCGGTCCGCGGATCCTCGCGATACATTTGCATCAGCATCAGGATCTTATCGGGCGGGGTGGGTTTTAGATTGTTCAGCATAGTTTGTCAGGCTCCGGTTTCGACCTTCAGGTCGTTATACATGCCCCATTCCGACCAAGATCCGTCATACAAGGCGTGACGATCATGGCCGATCCGTTCAAGGGCGAGGTTGATGATCGCGGCGGTCACTCCTGATCCACAAGACGTGATCACCGGCTTTGTCAGATCCGCACCTGCTGCGGCGAAAACCTTTTTCAACGCGTCCGGCGATTTCATTGTGCCATCAGCGTTCAACAATGTCGCATAGTGGACGTTCCTGGAATTGGGGATATGCCCGGCCCGCATGCCGGGGCGGGGTTCTGGCTCTTCACCACTAAACCGGCCGGGACCGCGAGCATCCAGGATCTGATAATCCCCAAGTTTGGAGGCAGAGGCGACCTGCGTCACATCCTTGATCAGGTGTGATTGGCGCTGCACCGTCATATGCCGGTCACGGATGACCGGGGGCATGTCGTCGATCGGATGACCTTCGGCCTTCCATTTTGGAAAGCCCCCATCCAGAACCGCGATATCCGTTTTGCCCATCAGGCGAAACATCCACCAAACGCGGGCCGCAGAAAACAAGCCGGCGCCATCATAAACCACCACCTGATGTCCATCCCCAACCCCCAAAGCCCGCATCCGGGACATGAACTTTTCTACGGGCGGCACAGTGTGGGGCAGTTGCGAGCGATGATCGCTGATCTCATCGATGTCAAAAAACCGCGCCCCGGGGATATGGGCCGCATCATATTCGGCCCGCGCATCCCGTCCCATGTCCGGCAGATACCAGCTGGCATCAAATATCCGTAGATCCGGGTCTTTCAGATGTGCGGCGAGCCATTCGGTGGAAACGAGCGTCTTAGGATCATCAGCGGTCATACTGCACCTCGTCAGGGAGCTGGGCGTTATTCAGTGCCTACCGAGAGGGGAGGCCGGAGGCAAGGTCGGACAACAATGGAAGTGGCACCAAACGGAAAAATTCGCCTCAAGATTAGTCTTCATGCAGGCTGGATCAGCCGTTTCGCAGCAACCGTTGTTTTTGCCGTCCCCAATCACGCGCGGCCTCTGTCGCGCGCTTGTCATGAATTTTCTTACCCTTGGCGATGCCGATTTTCAGTTTCACGATGCCTTTGTGATTGAAATACAGAACCAGAGGCACCAACGTCATTCCCGCCCGGCTTTGTGCCTGATGCAGCTTTGACAACTCGCGCTTGCTGACCAGCAGTTTCCGGCGGCGGCGTTCTTCGTGCCCCCACTGTCGGGCCGGTTCATAGGGGGCGATATAGCTGTTGACCAGCCACAGTTCCCCATCTTCCACGTAGGCATAGCTTTCGGCAATGTTAGATTTCCCAACCCGCAGGGATCTGACCTCGGATCCCATCAGAACGACACCGCATTCCAGATCATCCTCGATCGCATAGTCATAGCGTGCACGCCGGTTGTCGGCGATCACCTTGTAATTCTTATCCTCGGGTTTCTTGGCCATTGCGCTGATCTATGGTGTCAGACGGGGCAAGTCCAGTGATGCTCACCCCATCTGATCTTAGAAATCCAGATTTTCCACGTTCAGGGCATTTTGCTGAATAAATTCGCGCCGCGGCTCAACCACATCGCCCATCAGCTTGGTGAACAGATCATCCGCCTCGACCATGTCATCGATCTTGACCTGTAAAAGCGTGCGCGCATCCGGGTCCAGCGTGGTTTCCCACAACTGATCAGGGTTCATCTCCCCCAAGCCCTTGTAGCGTTGCAAGCTCAAACCCTTTTCACCCTCAGCCAGGATCGCCTGAAGCAGGTCCGATGGACCATGGATCAGGGTTTCCTTGTCTTTGCGCACCAGTTTGGCTGGCTTGCCATAGATCTCTATCAAGGCGTCGGTAAAGCTGCCCAATTTACGTGCCTCGCCAGACCGGATCACGTGGCCATCCAACGTGCGAACCTCTTCGACACCACGCAACAGACGCGCCAGACGGATACCCTTGTCCTGCGTCGGGCGACCTTGCCAGCCACGTTCGTATTCCACGGCGATCTGATCCAGGCGCGCCGCTATTGCATCCGCTACACCCTGAAGGTTGGCATCAACCACCCCCGGTACGAACGCTGCCGCAATCGCCGCTTGTTCCAGAATGTGCTGCGGATAATGGGTCGGGAAAACTTGCAGGATGCGACGTATTGAGCGTGCCTCTTCGACAACGCGCAAAAGGTCCTGACCAACAATTTCTTCGCCCGTCGCCAGAAGCATCGAGGCACCCTCTGTGCCCTGCTCAATCAGATAATCATCCAGTGCCGCCTGATCCTTCAGATACACCTCAGACCGCCCGCGTGCCACTTTGTACAAGGGGGGCTGCGCGATATAAAGATACCCACCTTCAATCAGTTCTGGCATTTGCCGGTAAAAGAAGGTCAGCAAAAGCGTACGAATATGCGCGCCATCCACATCAGCATCAGTCATGATGACGATCTTGTGGTAGCGCAGCTTGGCGATATTGAACTCGTCTCGCCCGATCCCCGTGCCCAGAGCCATGACCAGATTACCGATCTCCTGGCTGGCTAACATCCGGTCAAACCGGGCACGTTCCACATTCAAAATTTTACCGCGCAGGGGCAGGATGGCCTGCGTGCGCCGATCCCGGCCTGTCTGTGCCGAGCCACCCGCAGAGTCACCCTCGACCAGGAACACCTCGCTCTTGGCCGGGTCTTTTTCCGAACAGTCTTTCAGTTTGCCCGCCAAAAAGTTCACATCCATCGCCGTCTTACGGCGCGTTAGCTCACGCGCCTTGCGCGCAGCCTCCCGGGCCAAAGCCGCTTCGATGATCTTGCCGACAATGGACTTGGCCTCATTGGGGTTCTCTTCGAACCACTCGGCCAGTTTTTCATTCATCAGGCCTTCGACAGCCGGGCGCACTTCGGAGCTGACCAATTTATCCTTGGTTTGGCTGCTGAATTTTGGGTCCGGCACCTTAACCGACAGAACACAGGTCAATCCTTCACGAGCATCATCGCCGGTAAAGTTGATCTTCTCCCGCTTCGCGATACCGCTGGACTGGGCATAATTGTTGATGGTCCGGGTCAGCGCACCCCGGAAACCCGCCAAATGGGCCCCGCCATCGCGCTGTGGAATGTTGTTGGTAAAAGGCAGCACCGTTTCGTGGTAGCTGTCGTTCCACCACATCGCGACCTCGATCCCGATATCGTCACGCTCTCCGCGGACATAAATCGGCTCGGCCAAGGCCGGGCTTTTATGGCGATCAAGGTATTTGACGAACTCCTTGACGCCACCTTCGTAGAAAAGTTCGGATTTCAACATCTCTGCCGGGCGATCATCTTCGAGCAGAATTCGCACACCAGAGTTTAGAAAGGCCAGTTCACGCAGACGCTTTTCCAGCGTGTCGAAATTGTATTCGAGATTTGAGAAAGTATCCGTCGAAGCCAGAAACCGGACTTCTGTCCCCTTGCGGCCATTGGCGTCCCCGACAACGCGCAAATGCTCTACGGTTTCACCACGTTCAAACCTTGCATAATGTTCCTTGCCATGCCGCCAGACCCGCAGTTCCAGCCAATCGGACAGCGCATTTACCACCGAAACACCGACGCCATGCAGCCCGCCCGAAACTTTGTAGGAGTTTGAGTCAAACTTCCCCCCGGCATGGAGCTGGGTCATAATGACTTCGGCGGCGGAAACGCCCTCTTCCTCATGAATATCGGTGGGAATGCCGCGTCCGTTATCGCTGACCGAGACACTATTGTCGGCATGCAGCGTTACAGACACAGCATCTGCGTGACCAGCCAATGCCTCGTCGATCCCATTGTCCACGACTTCATACACCATGTGATGCAAACCGGACCCGTCATCCGTGTCACCGATATACATCCCAGGGCGCTTGCGTACAGCCTCTAACCCTTTGAGAACTTTAATAGAATCGGCGCCATATTCTTCTGGCACCTGCGCGCTTTCGACCATTCTGCTCATTCCCATTTTATTGGCTCAAGTTATAGGCTTTTCAGGGGGGAATGTCACGCAATTGGCACAATATTTTGTGCCCTTGGGAAATGAGATTTCTGCCCCTCGCGCTGGCATAAAACGCACGGGTCAATGGCAGCAAACTTCTAACAGAATTCGCCGTCCAATCCGCACAAACGTTTCAAGGCACGGAAGCTGTTACGCTTGTTCCTTCACTCTCAGACACTTCGAAGTATTGTGCGCGTTGACCCAACGCCTCAAACAACTCCGCGCCGGTTCCGGTCATCCAGGCCTGCGCACCAAGCGCGCAAATTTCATCAAACAATGCCGCCCGTCGATTTTCATCCAGATGTGCAGCGACCTCATCCAACAAAAGAACAGGGGGCGCGCCGATTTGCTCTTTTAGCGCCCTCGCATTAGCCAGGATCAGCGACAACAGCAATGCCTTTTGTTCGCCCGTAGAACAATCGCGCGCCAAGGCCCCTTTCGCCGCATAAATGGCCGACAGGTCCGCCCTGTGGGGGCCAATTAGCGTTCGTCCTGCGATGAGATCATTTTGACGCGACCGACCCAACGCGTCTTTCAGGTCATATGATTCCTCGGGGGTCTCAGCGCCCTCTGGATCAGATATCTCCAGCTCTGCGGTCGGGAAGCGCGCCTCAGAGACCGCCTGAGCCGCGATTAATGCCGCAAGCGCCTGTTTCCGGTTTCTGGTGATCATGGCACCAGATTCAGCCATCTGCGCTTCCAGCGCCCGATACCAATGAGGATCGCGAACCTGATCTTTCAACAGGCGATTTCGCTCTCGCATTGCTTTTTCGTAGTTTAGGGACGCTTCCGCATGGCTCGGCTCAAAACTCAAGGTCATGCGATCCAGAAACCGGCGGCGTCCTTCGGCACCTTCGATCCACAACCGGTCCATGGATGGAACCAACCACAACACCCTAGCAATTCGGCCCAAAGCAATTTGGCTCGCAGCTTTGCTATCGATTTTAACCTGCCGCGATTGTCCGGGCTCCGCCCAACATTCGACCTCGTGATTTTGTCCGAAGCTTTCAAACTCGGCCCGTATTTTCCACCCCAATCCTTCCGGCCGGCGGGCAAGGTCATCCACTTTTGCACGCCGCAACCCCCGCCCGGGGGACAGCAACGAAACCGCTTCCAGGATATTGGTTTTGCCTGCGCCGTTCGCGCCATAGATTGCAATCGGTCGCGCATCACACTGCAATCGGCAGATCTTGTGCGACCTAAAATGCGAAAGGCTTAGCGCCGTCAGGGCAAGGTTGGTCATCGCCGCAACTCATGTCTGAGTGATAGGAAAACGGCCTTCCGAGGAGATTCTGTTCCGTCTCGCTTCTTCGTCACACGCGCATCGGCATGACAACATAGATGGCGGTTGTGTCGCCACCTTCTCGCATCAATGTCGGATCGCCCGAAGAATTGAACAAAAATACCGCATTCTCACGATCCACCTGGCTAGCAATTTCCAACAGATATTTCGCGTTGAACCCAATTTCCAGCCGTTCGTCGTCATAGGCTACGGCCAGTTCTTCCTCGGCGGCGCCAGCATCCGGGGCGTTGACGGATAAGATCAACCGATCCTCGTCCAAGGATAATTTCACCGCACGCGACCGTTCTGACGACACCGTCGCCACACGATCAACAGCTTGTGCAAACTCTGCGGCATCCACTTCGAGCTTTCGGGTATTGCCCGTCGGGATAACGCGCGTGTAATCCGGGAAGGTTCCATCGATCACCTTGGATGTCAGGGTAATATCTGGCGTGGCAAAGCGCACCTTGGTTTCCGAGACAGAAACCGCAACCTGCAGATCGTCGTCATCCAATAACTTGCGCATTTCCCCCACCGTCTTGCGCGGTACAATAACGCCCGGCATATCGGCTGCGCCATCGGGCAGCTCTGCATCGATTTGCGCCAACCTATGACCATCCGTGGCGACACAACGCAGCACTTTCCCATCAGTACTATCGGCCACATGCATGTAGACACCGTTCAGATAGTAACGAGTCTCTTCGGTGGAAATTGCAAATTTCGATTTATCGAACAAACGGCGCAGCACTGGGGCTGGGGCCGAGAAATTCGCCGAATATTCGGACGACGCCATCACCGGGAAATCTTCCTTTGGCAAGGTCGCCAGTGAAAAGTTTGACCGGCCAGCCTCTACCGTCAGCCTGCCCGTTGCCCCATCATCTGTCAGCGTGACCAATGACCCATCCGGCAGTTTGCGAACAATTTCATGCAAGGTAACGGCGGAAACCGTAGTGGCGCCTGCGCGCTCAACTTGGGCAATGGCCTTGTCTACGACCTCGATATCCAGATCGGTAGCACGGAAACTGACCGCTTCGCCTTCGGCTTCGATCAGAACATTGGCAAGGATCGGAATGGTGTTTCGCCGTTCCACCACAGACTGTGCCTGAGACACTGCTTTCAGCAACGCACCACGTTCGACACTGATTTTCATTTGATCGCTCCCTCGCGCACATCCGGGGCAGCGAATGTACCTGACTCAATCCCCCGGTAAAGTCTTTTGTTGGACTGTCTGATGGATTGGCGGGACCGTCAAGGCCCCGACCGTTTAAAATCAGGCTTCGAGGCTGCGACGCAGCAATTCCAGATCTTCGTCCATCTGATTGTCGAGCAGGCGCAGTTCTTCTATCTTGCGCACTCCGTGCATGACGGTCGTATGATCCCGCCCACCAAAACGACGGCCAATCTCCGGCAGGCTGCGCGACGTTAGCTGCTTTGCAAGATACATGGCAATCTGACGCGGGCGGGCGATGGTGCGCACTCGTTTCGGACCGATCATTTCCGACAAGCGGATATTATAGTGTTCTGAAACTTTGCGCTGAATTTCCTCGACCGTAATTTTGCGATCGGATGCGCGCAAAATATCCGCAAGACAATCCTGCGCAAGTTCCAGCGTGATTTCACGACCAACCAGTGATGCAAAGGCAAACAGCCGGGTCAGCGCACCTTCAAGAACGCGCACATTTGTGGAAATGCGATGGGCCAGAAATTCCAGAACGCCATCGACCATCACAAGTTCGGGATGCTGAACCCGATACTGATCGACCTTGTGTTGAAGGATACCCAAACGCAATTCATAGTCCGTCGGATGCAGATCAACGACCAAGCCACATTGCAGGCGGCTGCGAATGCGATCTTCCAGATCCTTAATCTCACCCGGGGCCCGGTCGGCAGAAATGATTATCTGCTTGTTCTGATCGACCAAGGCATTGAACGTATGGAAAAATTCTTCCTGCGTACTGTCTTTGCCCGCAATGAATTGCACATCATCAACCATCAGAATATCAACGGAACGGAACAGTTCCTTGAAATCCATCATCCGGCGTTCTCTCAGTGCCCGCACAAAGCGATACATAAATTGTTCAGCGGACAAATAAACGACATTCAGGTCGGGTCTCTGGGTCTTCAGCTCATGCGCGATCGCGTGCATCAGGTGCGTTTTACCCAGCCCCACTCCACCATAAAGAAAGAGGGGATTGAACGATACCGGGCCGCCTTCGGCCACGCGCCGCGCCGCCGCATGGGCAAGCTCATTTGGTTTGCCGACAACAAACCGGTCAAATGTAAAACGCGAATCCAGTGGCGCACCGGGAAGATCGGATGGGGCAGCATCCAGGGTTTCTGATGAACGCGACGCTGTTGGTGCAGAACGGGTTGTTGGCTTTGCCGTTGTTGCTGCGGGTACGCGGCCCCCTTGTTGTAACACGGAAAATTCGATCCGCTTCACGGACTGACCCGCCTGCTTCATGTGGTGCAGGATATGATCGCCAAAGTTCCGAGACACCCAATTGCCAATGAAACTTGTTGGTACATTGAAAACCGCTACGCCTTCGCGCAGGTCGGCAAGCTCCAGCGGTTCGATCCAGTTTACAAAATTGCTTTGCCCAACAGTCTTTGCCAGTTCATCTCGTACACGTCCCCAAGTGTCATCTGTCATTCTTACTTCTACCTGTCTGCCGTTCTGTTCAGGACTGACGCCATGCCAACCCTCGGACTTTCCAGCCGTTCACACAGCCACGATGCCCCCGTGCATCCAGATCTCCTTCGAACCCTTCGGCAACATTTATGCAATCAGCTTCGACCCCATCTTTCGACAGGACTTCGGCGACTGCTTTAGCAGCTGAGAGGGACCGCACACCGGAACGGCAGATGAATAGCAGCTTTGCCGGCATATCCGGCCCAAGCGCTTCAACAACCTGCTCCGCAAAATGCGGGTTAACGGACATTTCAGGAAAGCTGGCCCATTCGACGAGCAGTGTCGATTGGCCCAACGCCGTCAGATCAGGAACGCCAATGAAACTCCATTCGGCTCTTGATCTGACATCAATAAGCACGGATCTGTCATCATTTTCCAGTGTATCCCAAGCCTGCTGAGGCGATACCTCAGCCACACACTGGGCAACGCGGCCCGTGCTCATCCCTATGTCCCCCCAAAGTAGACGTGAATCGCACCGCCAAGCTAACAAGCCGAAAGCCACGCGCGCAACAGAACTTCATCCTTGACTCTGACCTTTACGGAAACGAATCCCAATCGCGCTTAAATTTCCATTTGAATCCAGAGAGGATGTGGAAAGACAAAAAAAATGGCGTGACCAATTTGACACGCCATTTCAAATTTTAAGATGTCGGGAAAATTACCCCAGAGCTTTGACTCGGGCAGAAAGCCGGGACAATTTGCGTGCAACGGTGTTTTTGTGCAGAACACCTTTGGTCACACCGCGATGCAGTTCGGGCTGTGCGGCGCGCAGAGCAGCTTCTGACTCCGCTTTGTCGCCGGAGATGATTGCTTCTTCGACTTTACGCAGGAAAGTCCGGATGCGCGAACGACGCGCTTTGTTGATTTCGAAACGACGCTCGTTCTGACGGGCGCGTTTTTTTGCTTGAGGCGAGTTAGCCATGTTTATCAAACCTTATTTCGGGTCACATATATCTGTCGCACGTCTACGAGACCCAACCGGAAAGGCGTCAACCGGGGTGATTCTGGCCAAGGCGGGCCTCACGCGCATGTATAACGGGGGCATATAGATGGTTTTGCGGAGAATGCAAACGGGAAATTAAACCTACTTGTCGCGAAACTGAGGTTCCCGCTTTTCGCTAAAGGCCGCCATTCCTTCTTTTTGATCTTCGGTCGCAAAGAGAGAATGGAACAATCGCCGTTCAAACAGCAGACCTTCGGCTAACGTCACCTCGTAGCTGCGATTGACCGATTCCTTTGTCGCCATAAGGGACAACATGGATTTTTCTGAAATCTTCTGCGCCGTGGCGAGCGTTTCTTCCATCAGTTTTTTGGCAGGCACAATACGGCTGACCAGCCCGGCGCGCTCCGCTTCGTCGGCCATCATGAACCGACCGCTCAGGTTCATATCCATGGCTTTGGATTTGCCAATGTATCGGGTCAGTCGTTGTGATCCACCCATACCCGCCATAACGCCAAGATTGATCTCTGGCTGGCCGAATTTGGCGGTATCCGAAGCAATGATAAAATCACACATCATTGCCAGCTCACAGCCACCACCCAGCGCATAACCGGACACGGCAGCGATAATTGGCTTGCGAAACGTCCGAAACCGTTCAGCAATAGCCCCAAACAAATCAGAGCCAGCTACCTCTGCAAAGCTTTTATCAGCCATCTCCTTGATATCTGCGCCTGCGGCAAAAGCCTTCTCGGATCCAGTGATGACAACACAACGCACCCGACTATCCTGCTCTGCATCGTTCAGAACACCCGATAGTTCAGACAGCAATTGAACATTAAGCGCGTTCAGAGCGTCTGGACGGTTTAACTGAATGACTTTGACGTTGTCTTGCAGCTCAACGAGAAGGGTTTTATTGGCCATGGATAATTGCCTTTTGGAAATTCGTCAGGCTCAGAGCCATAACATCCTACCGCCCGGGATCAAGTCATCTTTGGCATTTGGGGCAATAGAATGTTGATCTTCCGGATTGCACAATTCTTGTGATTTGCGCATCACAATCCTCAGTGGGACACGCCTGCCCTTCTTTATCGTAAACTTTGAATTTGTGTTGAAAATAGCCCAGTTCGCCATCGGTTTGGCGATGGTCTCGCAAAGACGATCCACCTGCTTCAATCGCTTCTTCCAGCACTGTTCGAATGATTGGGGTCAGCGTCACAATGCGTGATGCGGCAATATTACCCGCAGCGCGCGTTGGACGAATCCCAGCGCGGAAAAGCGCTTCGGACACATAAATGTTTCCAAGCCCGGCAATGATTCTCTGATCCAAAAGGGCGGATTTGATCGGCATTTTTCGCCCAGTAAGGCGCGATGCCAGGTAATCCGCATGAAAGCCATTTCCCAAAGGTTCCGGCCCCAGCCCGGCCAACAGCTTGTGTGCTTCAAGCTGGGACGTTGGTGCAAGATCCATCGCTCCAAAACGCCGGGTATCATTGAACGTCATCCGTGCCCCGCTATCCATCTCCAATATCACGTGATCATGCTTCTCAGGCACCGCATGTTCGCGGTAAAAACCGCCCAGCATCGCGCCAGATATCAACATGCGCCCGGACATGCCCAAATGAATGATTAGGGTTTCGCCCGTCGAAAGATCGCACAAAATATACTTCGATCTACGCCTAAGCGACGTAACACGAGCATCTTTCAAGCGTTCCGCCATCCTGTCCGGGAAAGGCCACCGCAGATCGGGTCGGCGCACATCCGCGCGGACAATCCTCTGTCCCTCCATCACCGGCTGCAATCCGCGGCGAACCGTCTCGACCTCTGGCAATTCTGGCACGTTGCTCTTTCCTTGCTCTTTCACACATTGTATCGCGGCATGAGCGGCTTATAAGAATGCCTTGATAACGAAACGGCAAGACCCATGACCAACAAGACCACCCATTTTGGTTTCAAGACCGTGGACGAGGCTGACAAGGCCGGGATGGTGCATGGGGTTTTTAGCAATGTCGCCTCGAAATACGATGTGATGAACGATGCCATGTCGATGGGCGTCCATCGCCTTTGGAAAGACGCAATGATGGATTGGCTGGCCCCGCGCCCCGGCCAACATCTATTGGACGTGGCGGGCGGCACTGGCGACGTTTCCTTTCGATTTCTAAAACGCGCAGGCGATGCACATGCCACGGTTTTGGACATGACCGAATCCATGTTGGTAGAGGGTCGTAAACGGGCAGAGGCTGATCGGATGTCAGATAGCCTGGATTGGGTCGTGGGCGATGCCATGGCACTGCCGTTTCCTGATAACAGTTTTGATGTCTATACGATCAGCTTTGGCATTCGAAACGTTACGCGTGTTCCCGACGCCCTGTCCGAAGCGTGCCGTGTTCTGCGTCCCGGCGGGCGGCTGATGGTGTTGGAATTCAGCCAAATACCAAATGACATGATGCAAAAGGTCTATGACCTCTATTCCTTCAACATCATCCCGAAAATGGGCCAGTTGATCGCAAATGATGCGGACAGCTATCAGTATTTGGTCGAATCCATCCGACAGTTCCCGGATCAGGACACATTTGCGGCCATGATCCGTGACGCGGGCTTTGCCAATGTCAAGTACCGCAATCTTTCCATGGGCATCGCGGCCCTGCATTCCGGGTGGAAAATCTAGATGCGTGGTCCCCATAATATCTGGCGACTGGCGCGCACTGGCGCCACCTTTGAACGCACTGGAGCGATGCGCGTTATTCTGGATGCAATGGATGCGCCCAAACCCTTGCGTATCGCCGCACGCGTGCTGGGCTGGCCCTTCAAGTTGCTGGGGCTTCGGGGCGATCAAAACATGCCGCCTGTCACACGCGCGCTGACTGCCCTTGGTCCTGCCTACATCAAATTTGGGCAAATTCTTTCGACCCGGCCTGATGTGGTTGGCGACGACCTCGCCACCCAGTTGCGGGTTCTGCAAGACAAGCTGCCGCCCTTTGCCACCGACGTGGCAAAAGCAAGTGTAGAGACAGAGCTTGGTCAGCCCGCAGATGCGCTGTTTTCAGAGTTTAGCGACTCTGTCGCCGCCGCCTCCATCGCACAGGTGCACAAGGCACGGCTGCGCGACACCGGCGAAGAGGTCGCCGTCAAGGTGCTGCGCCCCGCAATTGAACGCGCCTTTCGCAAAGATATTGACGCCTTCTATTTCGCAGCGTCCGCTATTGAATTTCTTTCCCCTGCCTCCCGCCGCCTGCGGCCCCATGATGTGGTTGAGCATTTTGAGGGCGTCGTTATGGGCGAACTTGACCTGCGTCTGGAAAGCGCTGCCGCGTCGGAGTTTGCGGCAAAGACCGAAGGGGACGAGGGTTTTGCCCTCCCATCCGTTCATTGGCACGTGTCCAACCGCCGAGTCATGACCTTGGAATGGGCCGAAGGTGTTCCGCTGGGTGACAACGCCGCGCTGGACGCGGCAGGTCATGATCGGGTTGCACTATCAGAAAGGGTTTTGACGCTCTTTCTGTCACATGCCCTGCGGGATGGGTATTTCCACGGCGATATGCATCAGGGCAATCTGAAGGTTCAGGAAAACGGGTCCATCATCGCCTTTGACTTTGGCATCATGGGTCATATCGACGAATACACGCGCCGGGTTTATGCAGAGATTCTCTATGGTTTCATCAAGCGCGATTACATACGTGTGGCCGAAGTGCATTTCGAGGCAGGCTACGTTCCCGCAAACCAGGATGTCGATAAATTCGCCCGTGCCCTGCGTGCTGTTGGTGAACCGATATTCGGTCAGGATGCCACCAATATGTCGATGGGAAATCTCCTGAGTTACCTGTTCGAGGTGACCGAACGGTTTGGGATGCAAACCAGGACAGAGCTGATCCTTTTACAGCGCACTATGGTGGTGGTCGAAGGGGTGGCGCGCTCGCTCAATCCCAACATAAACATCTGGAAAACCGCCAAACCAGTGGTCGAAAACTATGTCCGAGACAGCATTGGCCCCAAGGCGCTGGTCCGCGATCTGGCTCAAACCTTGCGTGTCATCTCCAGATTTGGGCCGCATCTTCCGGCCATGGCAGAGGCTGCGCTGATACGTCAAACCACCGCAATACCGACGCAAAACCGACAAAGCTGGTGGACTGCTTTTGGGTGGGGACTGCTGGGCGCGGTACTGGCGTTGGCGGCGGCTGGGTTTTGTTCCTGGTACTGGGGTTAACCCTCAGATCAGCGCTGACAGTGCATTAAGTTCCAGGTCCATGGCATCACGATAGTCATGCGCCCCACGCTCTGACTTCCATAGGCAATACGCAGCCATTCGCCAATGATACCAAGGCGCAAGGGCACGGTAACGCTCTTCAACCTCTCCAGATCCGTAAGTTTCAAAAAAATGGTTTATAAACAATGCTGTTGGCACTGTGCCGCCATACAGGTTCTGCATTGCGGGAGATAAAAATATCCCAATATCCGCGGCGGGTTCACCCAACATCGGACATTGCCAATCAATAAGGCGGGTATCGTTTTCGGTCTGCAGAATATTATTGGCAACCACGTCACCGTGAAGCAAGCAACGCTGCGTATTTGGAGGGACGACCATCCGTGGCCTATAGCGGCTCAGTTTCTCTGCACTGCTGCGATCACAGGCAGACAGGATCTCATCGGTTTGGATTCGCAGCTCTTCCGATCCCGTTGGCGCAAATGGAAGGCTGACATCTGTTTTCAAACCGTGCAAGCGCGATAGCAATCGTGAAACAACGCCAACGTTGCTCGTCCACGGAGTTCCATCCACATAGTGATAGATAACGCAGGGCCCTTGTTCGCTTACGGTACTGACGTGTAGATCAGCGGAAAGCCCAAGTCCGGCAAGGCTGGTTAAAACTGCCGCTTCTGCAACACCGTCATTTCGAAACAGTGGTGTTTGCCTGTCATGGGGATAAAGCTTTACAACTAAGCAAGGGGCATGATCCTGATCAACGCGCCACAAGTAATTTGTCCGCCCACCCGCCAACGGCGACCATCTTGCCTGGGCTTCGATCAGGCCCCGAGATGTGAGCTCCGATGCAAGCAGATTTGCTGTCTCTCGATGTGTTTGCTGCGACACCAACTGCTTGCGCTCCGTCGTTCAATTCAGCGCAAACGCTAAATTCTCACGATGAAGAGAACAAGCATCAAATCAGGTTTCTACTGCCTTCAACTCCCCCTGAGTACGGGCGACCATCGGAAGATTGGGCCTGGTTTGGTTGAGCATTCTCTGGTGGCATAGCCCAAATACCACGCCACATGTCTTCCATATTATCCACAAATCCAACCAGAGCGTTTGGTTTTTCAGATACAGCAAATCCAACCGAGCCTTACGTGGAATGCACCGATTGTAATATATCTGTTCGGTTTCATTGACGGTCTGGCACTGTCGTAAAATACGCTCCTCATGCTCATAAAATACAAGGCTAGCCAAGCCTGTCACACCGGGAACTGATTGCAGGACATCTTTGTAAAATTCAGGACACTTTTCGACATGATACTGCAACGGTGGCCGAGGGCCGACAAAGCTCATATCGCCGCGCAGTATATTCCAAAACTGAGGCAATTCATCCAGCCGACTCGCCCGCAAGAAACGGCCAATATCTGTCACTCTGTCCAACGCCGCACCACCCGACACCCCGCAGGTATCTCCTGACCGCTTCATCGTACGGAACTTCCACATATAAAAGGACTTGTCTGGAGTGCGCATTCGTTCGGATCGGTATAGGATCGGGCGCCCATCACAAAGAGCAACCGCAATTGCAACCGCCAGCATCGGAAATATCAGTATCGGGACCAATATAGTGACGAGAACCAAGTCCAACACACGCTTGCCAAGCTGGTTCGAGTGGTTCGGTACATCCATATTGTTTTCACAACGGGATCGCATCGTCGACCTTTCACACAAGTATACAGCTATCGCTACCTTGCGTGATTCCAGTTAACTCCCGATTACTTGCAACCAAAACCCAGTCTGTTTTTGAGTCTATTTGAGAAGACCATCCCAGCCCCTGTACCAGTCGACAAATTCGCGGACCCCGCGGGATAAAGGCGTGACTTCGATCTCTCCAACCAAGGCGCGTATAAGCGACGTATCAGCCCATGTCGCGGGCACATCACCGGGCTGCATTTCCATATAGTTTTCCATTGCCTTGATGCCCAGTGCACCTTCTAGCGCGGATATGAAGTCCATCAACTGCACCGGTGAACCCGTCCCAATATTGACGACTCTATGTGGCGCAACCGGGGAAAGACTATCACCGCCAACAGGCTCCCCAACAACTGGTGCTGAAGGGATCAATCTGCATATCGCCTCAACCAAGTCGTCGATATAGGTAAAGTCTCGCAGCATGTCACCGTGATTATATATATCTATTGGCTCGCCGGCGATGATCCGCTTCGCGAATTTCATCGGTGCCATATCCGGCCGACCCCATGGGCCATAAACGGTAAAAAAACGAAACATTGTCGTGGGCAAATCGTAAAGATGGGCATAGCTGTGGGCCATGGACTCCGTCGCCTTTTTGGTCGCTGCGTAAAATGACATCTGATGGTCCGAACGATGCGTTTCCACATAAGGCATCTCTGAATTTGCGCCATAGGCAGAAGATGTCGACGCCAGCAACATATGCTTTGGCGGATAGTTGCGCGCCGCCTCCAACAGCTCAAACGTCCCGATGAGGTTGGATTCCAGATAGTCTCTAGGCGCATCGATTGAATGTCGCACACCTGCTTGGGCCGCCAGATGCACCACGATTTCTGGCCTGTGTTCGGCAAACAATTCCGCGAGGCGACCAGGGCTCTCGATTGAATCCTCAACTTCGGCAAAGCCGGAATACCCGCGCAGAATCTCCAATCGCGCCTTTTTTAGTTCGGGGTCATAATATGCATTCAGATTGTCGATCCCGATAATGTTTTTGCCTTCTGCTAACAGGCGGCGGCACAAGTGGAAGCCGATGAAACCGGCTGAGCCGGTGACCAGAATGCGCGTCATTTGTCCTCGCAACTTATTTGGTCGCAAGACTATTGCCTGATCTAGTCGGGAACAAGGCGCATGATGCAGGTCGGATTTTGCAGATATGTTTCGCAACTTGTGGCGCACGCTAAACATTTTGCGCCGTATAACAGGGCAGGGATAGAGGAGATCACTATGACAGTTCAAGACCGAGTAAGATTGCGCGCAGGTGGCCGCAGTGCGCGTCATGCTCTGCGTTCTGCTCCGCAACATGACATGTTGCCCGGTCTGACGCGCAATATACCGTTATGCGAGGTCATGAGCGGGGAACAAGTGCATCGCATTGACGAGGCATCAATGCATATCCTTGAAAATGTGGGGGTTCATTTCCGCGATCCCATCGCTTTGGAAGATTGGAAACGGGCGGGTGCAAAAGTGGTTGACGAAACCGTTTTTCTGGACCGTGGTCTGGTTCGTGAATTGATCAAAACCATTCCTTCTGATTTTACCTATCATGCCCGCGATCCGAATAAGAACGTACGCTTGGGCGGCAAGCATTCGATCTTTGTCCCCATGACCGGCGCACCGTTTTTGCGTGATTTGGATGATGTCAGGCGCAATCCGACGCTCGATGACTTGGCAATGTTTCACAAACTCAGCCACATGTCGCCAGCAATGCACAGCTCGGCCCACCATATTGTCGAACCTTATGATCACCCGATTAGCCAACGCCACCTGCGTATTACCTATTCGTCAATGAAATATTCCGACAAAACGTTCATGGGCATGACCACCAGCCCTAAGAATGCAGAGGACGTGCTGGATATGTGCGAAATCCTCTTTGGTGATGGGTTTCTGGAGGATCACCCCGTCGTAACCGGCAACTGCAACGGAAACTCGCCACTTGTCTGGGATGAAACGATGCTGGGCGCGATGCGAGCCTTCAATCGGCGCAATCAACCTGTACTGTGCTCGCCCTTCGTTCTAGGCGGGGCCAACACACCGGCCTCTGTTGCGCCAACTGTTGCCCAGTTGAATGCAGAGGCATTGTCTGCCCTCGCCTACACACAAGTCATTCGCAAGGGATGTCCAGCGATCTATGGCCATTACTTATCGACGGTGTCGATGAAATCCGGCGCGCCTATGGCTGGCACGCCGGAAATCAGCCTGATGAACTTCATGATCGGACAGATGGCGCGGTATTACGACGTGCCCTGGCGGACCTCAAACACGCTGGGTGGGGCCAAAACCTTCGACGCCCAGGCGGGTTACGAATCCGCCACTACCTTATCTTCGGTCATGCATGCCGGGGCCAACTATATCTGGCACTCGGCTGGCTGGAATGAGGCAGGTATGCATTGTTCTGTTGCCAAGTTCATTGTCGATGCCGAGCAATGCGCTATGGCCTACCGCATGGCCGAAGGGCCGAAATGGGACGATTTTGACGAAGCCCTTTCTGCCGTCAGCGATATCGGCCCGGGTGGGCATTATCTGGGCCACCCGCATACACTGGAAAACTTTCAACAGGCGTTCTTTATGCCGGAAATGTTTGACAACAACTCTATCGAGCAATGGCAAGCCGAAGGTGGTGTCGAAATCACCGAACGCGCCCTGACTCATGCGCGCAAAATGTTATCGGAATATCAGGAACCAAAACTGGACGAGGCAAGGAACGAAGCGCTTCTCGATTATATTTCCCGCCGCGAACGCGAAATTCCCGCCGCAGATGCCCTTAATCAGGACTATTGATCAATTCCATGTCTTCCTTTCACCCTAAATACCTCGGGGTCCGGGGCAGCGCCCCGGAAGTGCCCCCTTGGATCGTCGACACGGTGTCCATTATATGACGGGCCTTCTTGATCTGCTCCAAATACGCCACTTGACCCTGCGCAACCGCATCGTCAGCACTGCGCACGCACCGAATTATGTCGAGAACGGGCATCCGCGCGACCGCTATCGCCTGTATCACGAAGAAAAGGCCAAAGGCGGCCTCGCCATGACAATGGTCGGAGGCTCGACCAATATTGCGCCGGACAGCCCGTCGGTATTTGGTCAGCTTTATGCCGGTGATGACAGTATCATCCCATGGTTTCAGCGTCTGACCGATGGCGTTCACCAACAGGGCGCAGCGATCATGTGCCAGATCACCCATATGGGCCGACGCACCGCCTGGGATGACGGGTATTGGTTGCCTGTGATCGCACCATCGGGGGTGCGTGAACGTGCCCACCGCGCCTTCCCCAAGGTGATGGAGGTCGAGGACATCGCCCGTGTCGTTGACGATTTTGCCGCCGCCGCACGGCGGTGTCACCAAGGTGGTTTTGACGGGATAGAGATTTTGTCACACTCGCACCTACTGGGTCAGTTCCTGTCACCTATCGTCAACCAACGAGAAGATGACTATGGCGGGTCCTTGGAAAATCGGATGCGCCTGATGCGACAGGTGCTTGATGCCGTGCGCGCCCAAACCGGACCAGACTTCATCCTGTCCATCCGCATCACAGGTGATGAAGCCGCCCCGGGCGGACAAACCGCCGAGGAATGCGTTGAAGTTGCCCGAATGCTGGAGGCCGCCGGTCAAGTCGATCTGCTGAACATCATGGTCGGGGCTCCTTATGACGACTTGGGCCTGGCCGAATGGGTCCGCCCAATGGGTTTGCCCGCAGCCCCGCATCTCGGCATCGCAGGTCGCATCCGACAGGCGGTTAACCTGCCGATCCTGCATGCTGGTGGTATCGCCGATATCGCAACCGCACGCCATGCTTTGGCCGAAGGTCTGGTTGATCTGGTCGGTATGACCCGTGCCCACATCGCGGACCCACATCTGGTGGCAAAGCTTAAAGCCACGCAAGAGGATCGTATTCGACCCTGTGTCGGCCTCGGCTATTGCGTGGACCGCGTGAACCAAGGCAAACCGGCGGTTTGCGGCCACAATGCCGCAACGGGGCGAGAGGCCACGCTTCCGCACTTCATTCCTCACGCGGGCTCTGCAAAGCGCGTCATTGTGGTTGGTGGTGGACCCGGTGGATTAGAAGCTGCGCGTGTTTCCGCCCTACGTGGCCACCATGTGACGTTGAATGAGGCGTCAGATCGATTGGGTGGGCAGCTCAATCTCGCAGCAAAAGGGATGACTCGGCGGCAAATTTGGGGCGTGGCGGACTGGCTAATATCCGAGGTCGGCAACTTGGGAGTGACCACCCATCTAAATCACTATGTTGAGGCAGAGGATATCACGGAACATTCGCCAGACTTGGTCGTTATTGCCACTGGGGCTTGGCCCCATCCCCCCGATCTTCCGGGTGCGCAACTAATCCACAGCATCAATGATGTGTTGTCGGGCGAAGTTCGGTTGACTGGCGATGTGCTTCTGGTGGATGAGGTTGGCGATCATCCCGCGGCCGTCACCGCCGATGTATTATCGCGCGATGGCTGCAGGGTTCGGCTGATCACGCCCGACCGTACATTGTTGCATGATCTGGGCCCGACGACTTCATCCGTCGCACTACGAGATTTATCCTCGCAAGGTGTCGTGTTTTCCTGCCTACAAGAGCTTGCCGGCGTCCGCCCTGATGGAAATCGCAAACGTGCCATGCTGCGTCATGTCCTGACAGGTGACACCGAAGAAGTTGTCGTAGATGCAGTCGTTCACGAAAATGGTGCTGCACCTATGGATGAATTGTATTTCCAGCTAAAACCGTTCTCTCTGAACTTTGGTCAACTGGATCATCAGGCTTTGATCGATGGGCGCAACCCTTTCAAATTGCACAATTCGGGTGGTCAGTTTCATCTGGCCCGAATTGGCGATGCAGTCACCCGCCGCAACTTGCACGCCACGATCCTGGACGCCATGCGAGCCTGCATTTTTTTCTAACTTTCGTTGGTCGCTTTTGATTAAGCCTCGTGTCGGTAATGCGCGCGTCAATAGTAAAGCGATCGTTCTACCATAGTTGTCATGGAGAGTATCAAACTCAGAATCGCCCGCAATCTGGATGCGCAGTTTGCCGAAATGGGCTTTGCTATACCGGGCGTGGATTCCTTGCGCGAAAGCGCCGATGTCTCCCTGCGCACTCTCTACAAGTATTATCCCAGTCGCGAGGCGATGATCGTCGGTGCGCTGGAATATCGCAACGAGGTCTATCTGGATTGGATCTCTGGTGGCCCAAAAACCGGTCAGGGCCATATCCTGCATATCTTTGAGAGGCTTGGCGAATGGTTAGTGAAAGGTGCGAATAACGGCTGTTTGTTCCTGAATGCTCTTGCTGCATATCCGGATGCACCGGGCGTGCGCCAGATAGCTGAACATCACAAAAATTGCGTGCGGGTCGAATTCGCCCGTCGTCTGAAAAACATCGCCCCCCATTCTGACACCGAAGAGCTGTCGGAAGCTTTGCTAACCATTCACGAGGGGCAAACTGACACAGCAATGACACGTTCCCCAGAAATTGCCACACGCGCAGCCCTTCGGCTGGCCCGTGCCTTGCTGACAGCAGAAGGAATACCAAAATGATACCGGGCACCATGCATGGCGTACAGTTGATTGGCCATGGCGGGTTGGATCAGCTTGTTTACCGCGATGACCTTCCTGTCCCCAAACCAGGGGCAGGTGAAGTTTTGATCAATGTCACCGCTGCAGGTATCAACAACACCGATATCAACACGCGGATCGGCTGGTATTCCAAAGCCGTGGCCACTGATACCGAAACCGGCGGGGCAGACGGGTTTGATGCTGTCGATGATGACGACGCCAGCTGGTCCGGCATTCCCCTAACCTTCCCGCGCATTCAGGGGGCAGATGTTTGCGGCAATATTGTCGCTGTGGGGTCAAACGTGGATACAGTCCAGATCGGCCAGCGCGTGCTGGTGCAAACCATCCAACCGGTACACGGGTGTGCCCCCTTTACCTGCATCACGTTCGGATCCGAATGTGATGGTGGATTTGCCCAATATGCAGTGGCGAAATCGGAGTTCACGCACGCCATCGATTGCAATTGGACCGATGCCGAACTGGCCTCAATCCCCTGCGCATATTCCACCGCCGAAAACATGCTACACCGTGCCAGCGTGGGTGCCGAACGCGTGCTGATCACCGGGGCCTCGGGTGGTGTGGGATCTGCTGCTGTGCAACTGGTGAAACGCCGGGGCGGTAGTGTTATTGCGCTCAGCTCTGCCAGCAAAGCGGAAGATGTTCGCGCGTTGGGTGCGGATCAAATCGTCGACCGCAACGCCGATCTGGTGGCCGAGTTGGGCAAAGACAGTGTTGATGTCGTCATTGATTTGGTTGCCGGTCCCGCCTGGCCCAGCCTGTTGGATGTGTTGCGCCGTGGTGGGCGATATGCCACTGCAGGCGCGATAGCCGGACCAATCACAGAATTGGATGTGCGGACGCTCTACCTGAAAGACCTGTCATTATTCGGCTCAACCTTTCAGGCGGATCACGTTTTCCCAGATCTGATCGACTATGTCGAGCGCGGCGAAATCCGCCCCGCGCTGGCCGCGACCTATCCCCTGTCCGAAATCCATCGGGCACAAGAGGACTTTCTCGCCAAGACACATACCGGCAAGCTTGTACTGATCCCCCCGCAGGTGAAATGATGAAGATCACGGAAATCCATATCTACCAACATGACCTGCCGGTTCAAAACGGCCCATATACCATGGCCAATGCAGAAGTTTGGGCACTGGACACCACATTGATCAAAATCATCACAGAAACTGGCGTGGTCGGTTGGGGAGAAACCTGTCCCGTCGGCCCGACCTATGCGGAAGCACATGCCACCGGCGCCCGCACCGCGCTCTGCCAAATGGCCCCGGGCCTGATCGGCACCGACTGCCTGCCCCTAACCCTACACCGCCAAATGAACAGCCTTTTAACTGGCCACAACTACGCCAAAGCGGCGCTGGATATTGCAGTGCATGATGCGCTTGGCAAATCACTGGGCTTATCGGTAGCCGATCTGTTGGGCGGGGCTGCAACAAACCGCGTACCTTCCTATTACGCGACCGGTGTGGGGGCACCTGACGACATTGCCCGCCTTGCTGCGGAAAAACGTGATGAGGGCTATCCGCGGCTGCAAATCAAGGTTGGCGGCCGACCTGTCGAGATCGACATCGAAACCATCCGCAAAGTGTGGGAGGCCGTCGGCACCACCGTGCGCCTTGCCGTGGACGGTAATCGCGGATGGACCACACGTGATGCCATCCGTGTGAGCCGCGAATGTCCCGATATCCCGTTCATCATGGAACAGCCCTGCTACAGCGCCGAAGATCTGCGCCAAATTCGACCCATGGTCCAACACGCGATCTACATGGATGAAAATTCCGTCGATCTGCCTTCCGTGATCAACGCCGCAGGAACCGGGCTCGTGGACGGGTTCGGGATGAAAGTCACCCGCATCGGCGGTCTGCATAACATGCGCGCTTTTCGCGATATTGCAGAGGCAAAACGCCTGCCCCACACCTGTGATGACAGCTGGGGCGGGGATATCATTGCTGCAGCCTGCACCCATATCGGTGCGACGGTGAAGCCCGAATTGCTAGAAGGCGTCTGGCTCGCCGCGCCCTATATCGAGGGCAACTATGACCCAGTGAGCGGGATTAAGGTCGAAGGTGGTCATATCGCCCTACCTTCTGGGCCCGGCCTAGACATCAGCCCTGATGAAACGCAATTTGGCGCACCTGTCGCCTCTTTCGGAGGTTAATGATGAAAATCGCGAAAATAGACATGTACCGGATCGACCTTCCCTATGCCGGCGGAGCTTATGAGCTCTCTGGTGGGCGGGTCTACACCAGCTTTGATGCCTCGATCATCCGCTTAACCACGGATACCGGTGTCGAAGGTTGGGGTGAATCCACCCCATTTGGGCCCAACTACATCGCCGCACACGCCCTTGGGGCACGCGCGGGAATCACCGAAATCGCCCCGTATCTGCTGGGCCGTGATCCCAGGCAATTGGACCGCATAAATGACGCGATGGATGAGGCCCTGTCCGGGCACAATCATGCCAAAGCGGCCATTGATGTCGCCTGCTGGGATGCATTTGGTAAATCCGTCAACATGCCGGTGTGCGAACTGTTGGGCGGTTCAACTGGTCAACGCCTGCCAACGATCAGTTCTATCTACGCAGGATCACCCGACGACATGCGCGCCCGTGTCGCCAAGCACCGCGCCAAGGGTTACATGGGTCATTCCATAAAAATAGGTGCGAGCGAGGCAGAGGGCGGCCCCGCCCTGGATGCCGAACGCATCGCTGCAAGTCTGGCCGATCGTCAACCGGGCGAGTATTTCATCGTCGATGCAAATGGTGGGCTGATCCCAGAAACTGCGCTACGAATGTTGCGCTTGCTGCCCGAAGGGCTAGACTTTGTGCTGGAAGCCCCGTGCGCGACCTGGCGCGAAACCCTATCGTTGCGCAAGCGTTGCAATGTGCCGATCATCATCGATGAATTGGCGCAGCAGGACGCAGACATCGCCATGATCGTCGGGCAGGACATGGCCGATGGGATTGGATTGAAGATCACCAAGGCTGGTGGTCTGACCCATGCCCGCCGTCAGCGTGATATCTGCCGGGCGGCAGGCCTGACGATGAGCGTGCAAGACACTGTCGGATCTGCGATCGCCTTTGCCGCGATTGTGCATATGGGGGCGACCGTGCCCACCAAACTGCTAAGATGCATTCTGGACACGCGCGACATGGTCACCACTCAAACCGCCAGCTTTGATGCCCCTGTGGAACAGGGAGGTGTACTGCCGCCCCAAGCCCCGGGCCTCGGCCTTTTCGTCAACACTGAGATCTTGGGCGATCCGGTCGCCACATGGGGTGCATGATGGACTTCACGGGAAAAACCGCGCTGGTCACCGGCGCGGCAGGAGGCATCGGAACCGCAATCACCCGGATGCTGCGGGGCCAAGGCGCCTGCGTTGCGGTCGCGGATCGCAACACGGACGGGATAGAGGCCGATGCTCAGCTGCCCGGTGACCTGCTTGATCCCTCCTATGCAGACAACCTGCCTGCCCAAGCGGCAGAGGCGCTGGGAGGGCTCGACATTGTGATCAACAATGCAGGCGTCATTACGCGCGGATCGGTCACGGACACATCTGATGACGATTGGGCACTGTCGTTGGGTGTAAATGTCGAAGCCCCATTCCGCATCTGCCGGGCTGCGATCCCGATCATGGCTGATCAGGGCGGTGGGACAATTGTCAACACCGCATCGTGCTGGGGCCTGCGCCCCGGTCCCAACCACGCGGTTTACTGCATGACCAAGGCAGCGATTGCATCGCTCACCCAATGCATGGGTCGTGATCACGCCCATTTGGGCGTCCGTATCAACGCCGTCTGTCCGAACGAGGTCAACACGCCAATGCTGCGCACCGGATTTGAAATGCGGGGCTTTGATCCCGATACGGCCGTGGCGGAACTGGGCAAGTCCGTGCCCCTTGGTCGGATTGCTGAACCCGCGGATATTGCCGATGTGGTCCTGTTTTTAGCATCCGACGCTGCGCGATACATGTGTGGCACTTTGGTAGAGGTCAACGGTGGAAAGGCCGTGTCATGAACCGGTTTATAGGAAAGGTCGCATTGATCACAGGCGGGCGATCTGGCATTGGTCAGGCCATTGCCCGACGATTGCAAGATGAGGGCGCGCGTGTCTTTACAGCTCAACGCGGCGAAGACTCTGAGTTTGACTCGATTTCAGCTGATTTCACCGATCCCACCAACCCAGCCCAGGTGATCTCTGAAGTGATTAACCGTGCGGGGCAACTGGATGTTTTGGTCAACAACGCTGGCATGATGCAGGAAGCGCGGATCGAGGACATGGCCGTTGTGGATTGGCAAAAGACCTTAACCGTCAATTTGACTGCACCTTTTCTGCTGATCCGATCCGCCCTACCACATCTGCGAGAAACAAAAGGTGCAATCGTCAATATCGGGTCCATCGAGGGACTGGGGGCCAACCCCCACCACGCCGCCTATTGCGCTTCAAAGGCTGGACTGCACGGCCTGACCCGCGCTGTGGCCATCGATCATGGGCCAGAGGGCATCCGTTGCAACGCCGTCGCCCCAGGTTGGATAGATACCGAATTGAACACCGAATTTGTTGCATCCATGCCCGACCCCGAAACCTTCCGTGCCAAAATTGGATCCATACACCCCGTGGGTCGGACCGGCGCACCTGAAGAGGTTGCCGCACTGGTAGCGTTTTTAGCATCCGAAGAAAGTGGTTTTGTCACGGGCCAGATTTACACAGTAGATGGGGGGCGCATGGCGAAACTGAGTTTGCCATAGCAGAAAAAACTCACACCGAATGAGACCACAATCGACTTGGCATTTGACGCGACCCACCCCATATGCGGGCCATGGAAAACACACAGAATGCCTCGCCTGCCTCACTTCGGATAAAAGTCGCTGAATTTTTGGCCCGCCCCTTGATCAGACACCTGATTTTGGGCGTGATCCTGTTCAATGCAATTATCTTGGGGTTGGAAACTTCTGATACTGCAATGGCTGTTGCTGGCGGCTTGATTACACAGTTAGATCGACTGTGTCTGTCGATATTTGTGGCAGAAATCGCGGCAAAACTCTTTGCCCACCGCGCGCGGTTTTTCCGTGATGGCTGGAACATCTTTGACTTTGTCATTGTCGGGATTTCGCTGATCCCCGCGACGCAAGGGTTGTCGGCGCTACGTGCACTGCGGATCCTGCGTCTGTTTCGGGTGATATCTGTGGCACCGTCTTTGCGCCGGGTTGTCGAAGGATTGATTAACGCGCTACCCGGCATGGCGTCGGTGTTTTTGCTGATGGGCCTGATCTTTTACATAGGCGCGGTTATGGCGACCAAACTGTTTGGCGCCGCGTTCCCCGAATGGTTTGGCACTTTGGGACAATCTGCCTATTCGCTCTTTCAGATCATGACCTTGGAAAGCTGGTCCATGGGGATCGTCCGCCCGGTGATGGAGGTTTATCCGTACGCTTGGGCCTTTTTCGTTCCGTTCATTCTGGTTACAACAATTGCCGTAGTGAATCTGGTTGTGGGTTTGATCGTGAATTCAATGCAAGACGCCCATCATGTAGAAGCTGATGAACGGACGGATCACTACCGGGATGCAGTCTTGGAACGGTTAGAGAAGATAAAGGCGCTTTTGAAAGCACGCTCCAACTAGCTTCAGACCTTCAAAATAAGAACGCCGCCCCAAAGGACGGCGTTTCGAAATCGAATGAGTGAGTTCTTAGAAACCCAGACCTTCGTATTTCTTTTTGAACTTTGACACGCGGCCACCGGTATCCATCAGACGGGCGCCACCGCCGGTCCAGGCCGGGTGCACGCTGGGATCGATATCCAGTGCCAATGTATCGCCCTCGGACCCGTAGGTGGAGCGCATTTTCACGATATCGCCGTTGGTCAGTTTAACGTCGATAAAGTGGTAATCGGGGTGCAGATCTTTTTTCATAATCTCTGTCCTTCCACTCAGGCTTTGGGCTTGTAGTTGGTGTCTTCTGCGATCCGTGCGGATTTACCACGGCGCGAGCGCAGGTAATACAGTTTCGCGCGGCGTACACGGCCACGGCGAACAACGGTGATGCTATCGATGTTAGTCGAATGCAGCGGGAACACACGTTCCACACCTTCACCGAAAGAAATCTTGCGAACAGTGAACGAACCGGCAATGCCAGCACCGTTTTTGCGGCTGATGCAGACACCTTCGTAGTTCTGCACACGGCTGCGTGAGCCTTCGGTCACTTTGTAGCCAACACGGATGGTATCACCCGCTTTGAAATCTGGAATGTCTTTGCCGAGAGCAGCTACTTGCTCGGCTTCCAGCTGTGCGATCAGGTCCATCTGACACACTCCTATATTACCCGTGGTTAATCCACGAAGATTTGCGCGTCCTCAGAGCTCTGTGTCTTCAACCGGGTCCGCATCTGCGCCCGCCAGAGATCAGGTCGTCATTCCTTGTTCAGGGCCATCTGCGCGCCAGTTTAGACCGAAGAAAGTCAAGGTTCGCAAATAACCAAACGCCCGGAATCGCTTTCGCGCCCAGCCCCGCGCCTTTTAGGCGCAAAGCGTAGCAGGATCAAGGGATAAGCGCCGGGCAAGAAAGATTGGCGGAAATCGTGTATAGTCGAGGCTTGGAGAACAAATACGGGGGATTAATTATGTCATCTACACAGCTGAAAAATCGCGTGGGAGCCGCTGTCTCAAAAGAGGCAATAGAGGAATTCGGCAACCAAGTTCGCGGGCAGCTTATCGTTCCGGGCGATGCTGATTATGAAGAGGCACGTCGTATCTGGAATTACATGATCGACAAACATCCCGGTGCAATTCTACGCTGCCAGGGAACAGCCGATGTTGCGGCAGCGGTCAAATTTGCGAATGAACACAATATTCTGGTTTCAGTACGCAGCGGCGGGCACAATGTCGGGGGTCGCGCCTTGTGCGACGATGGGTTGGTCATAGATCTGTCGCGTATGCGTGCCATTCATGTTGACGCTGCGAACCGAACGGTCCGCGCACAGGGGGGCGCCTGTCTGGGGGATGTAGACCGAGAAACGAATCTGCACGGACTCGCTGTGTCGTTGGGCGTGGTCTCCATGACCGGAATCGGCGGACTTACGACTGGCGGTGGATTTGGTTGGTTGGCCAGAAAGTATGGCCCAGCCTGTGACAATGTTATCGAGGCAGAGGTGGTCACGGCTGACGGATCCATCAAAACCGCGAGCGCCGCAGAAAATCCGGATCTGTTGTGGGGGATTTGTGGTGGCAGCGGAAACTTTGGCATTGTGACGTCATTTCTTTACCGTGCCTATCCACTCTCCACCGTTCTTGGTGGGATGATTGCCTATCCACGGGAGTCTGCCGCGAATGTCTTGCGGGGATATCGGGACATTGTTGAAACAGCCCCTGATGAGCTAACGGTCTATGCCGCGTTATTGTGGGGGCCTGATGGTACACCGCTGACGGCATTCGTCCCCTGCTGGATCGGCGATGACAAAGAGGTCGGTCATGCCGCGATCAAACCCTTGACCGAGATTGAAGACCCCTTGGTCGTGGATCTGCACGAGCTACCGTTCCCGGCGATGCAGTCAATGCTGGATGCGGCCTATGGCCCGGGCAGCCGGAATTATTGGAAATCCACCTATTTGACTGGGCTCTCAGATGATGCAATCGACACGATTGTCGAACAATCCAAGGGAATGACCCCCGGGGGATCAGGCATGTTGATCGAACATTGTGCCGGTGCGACAGATTCCAAAAAAATAGGGGACAACGCCTTTGCGCAACGCGGTCATGACTATCTGATCGCAATCTTGCCTCTTTGGACAGACGCGGCAGATGACGACGCGCAAGTGGCCTGGGCGAGAGGTACAGAAGTCGCACTTAAACCCTATTCGGCCGGTGGGACCTATCTGAACTATCTCGGAGTTGATGAGGATGAAGCAATCAAGGCGGCATACGGGGCAAACCTGGATCGCTTGAAAGAAGTAAAGCGAACTTATGATCCCAATAACTTCTTCAGCGCCAACGCAAATATCGTGCCGTAAGAGTATCCATCTCGCCAGGAACAGAACGTGACGCCAAAGGTGTCATGTGATCCACAGTACCTAAGACAGTGGATCGGTTCTGTAGAGAGTGATTTTGAGGCTGCCATTCACAACCGATCCACCTGCGGGCAGAAATGGCAGGCCTGTTGCCTTGGCCAACCCGGCGTCAGTGGTGATCAGCCCGACGCGCCAGCCGGTAAATCGTTCTTTCAGCACCTTGCCCAGTGCCCCATAAAGGCCAAAGAGCAGTTTTTTATTGCCGATCCGCGCGCCGTAGGGTGGATTGACGATGATCAGGCCGGGCGGGCCGTCGGGCGGTTCAATGTCAGATATCGCTTTGGTGACAAACTGGGTATTGGTAACCACACCTGCCCGCGTGGCGTTATCAATGCTCATGCGGATTGCGCCTGCATCACGATCAGAACCATAGAATGTCAAAGTTATGTTCTGGCTCTTGTGCCGCTCTTTCATTTCCACCCATTCGATCGGGTCGAAAATGGCAAGGTGCTGAAAGGCAAATTCCCGGTCCCGGCCAGGGGCCAGACACAGCGCGATCTCAGCGGCCTCTATGACAAACGTGCCGGAACCACACATGGGGTCAAGAATGGGTTCAGAGCCATCAAAGCCGCATTCATGCAAGAACATTGCCGCCAATGTTTCGCGCATTGGGGCCTTGTTGACAGCAACCTTATGCCCGCGTTTGTGCAAAGACTCGCCCGATGTGTCGATGCTGAAAGTACACAGATCATCCTCGATCCGTACCTTTAGTACGACAGCTGCCTCTTTGGTGATCTGAACACCCAGCGTTTCTGATATGGCGCGTTCAATGCGCTGCGTAGCGGCCTTGGCGTGATAGATTTTCGACTTTCGGCTGGTGACTTCGACCCGGATCGGAACATCGGATCGCAAAGTATCGCCCCACGGAAATTTTCGCGCCCGCTTGTCCAGCTGTGCCAGATGAAACGCCCGGAAGCTTCCAATGCGTGCCAAAACCCGACCGGCCCCGCGTAAGCACAAATTGGCGCGCCAGACGTCGGGCCAATTTCCTTGAAACGTGACCCCGCCGACAGTTGACAGGGGATCAGGAAACCCCTGCTCGGCCATCTCAGCGCACAATACATGCTCCAACCCCGGTGGGGCCATGACGAAGATTTCAAAGGGCGTATCAGACACGGGATCAATCCTTACTGCGCCGATACGCATCCCACAGGTCAAGGCGGCGTTGACGGGTCAGTTCTTCTGCCTGCTCTTTGCGCCATTCAGCAATCTTGCCATGATGCCCAGACATCAAGACATCAGGAATTTTTCGTCCTTTCCACTCTGATGGGCGCGTATATTGCGGATGTTCAAGTAACCCATTGGAATGGCTTTCATCCTCGATACTCTCGGCATTTCCAAGAACCGACGGTAACAGGCGTACAGTTGCATCAATCATCGCCTGCGCCGCAATCTCGCCCCCGGTCAGGACAAAATCACCAAGGCTGACCTCTTCAATTTCATAATGATCCAGCACCCGCTGATCGACGCCTTCAAACCGGCCACACAGCATGGTCAGCCCGTCACATTCCGACCAGCGCCGCGCCGTAGCCTGATCAAAGAGCTGACCCCGAGGCGACAAATAGACGATTGGCCAGCGGGCGCGATCGTCTGGTGTGGCCTCGGCAGCTTCGTCCAATGCGCGTGAGACGACATCGGCCCGCAAGACCATCCCGGCCCCGCCACCCGCAGGAG
This sequence comes from Roseovarius sp. YIN77, assembly GCF_057219155.1. Lineage (NCBI taxonomy): Bacteria > Pseudomonadati > Pseudomonadota > Alphaproteobacteria > Rhodobacterales > Roseobacteraceae > Roseovarius > Roseovarius sp. YIN77. The sequence continues at coordinate 15,369 of NZ_JBXVVI010000006.1, read as the reverse complement.
TATCATCCACATTCTTGTGCCTGCCTTCTCCAAACGGGCGCAAGCCAATGGCTTCCAACCTCCACAACCCATCTTGCAAGGCCTTGCCGGTCAGACTGGTCCCCAACACCCCAGGGAAGGCTTCGGGGAACAAGGTGATGACCTTAGCCGTCCACGCGCCCTTCAGGCGCGGGTTATCTTGCATCAGTTCGCGCGGCTTTAGCGTCGCGCCGATCGACAGGCGGCCATGGGATTTAGGCTTGTCCGGCATCAAAACAATCCTTCGGGCGGGTCGGCTACGATGCGCCCTGCCGACAGATCCACGGTTGGGACGATCTCTTTGGTAAATGGGATCAGGACCGTTTCGCCACCCACATGTAGCTCTAACAGGTCCGAGGCGCCGTGGTTCAGCACCGCCTTGACTTTGCCCAACCGGTTTCCGCCAGCATCCAGAACCTCCAACCCGATCAGGTCAGAATGGTAAAACTCGTCATCGGGTAGATCCGGCAATTTGTCCCTGTGGACATACAGTTTTACGCCTTTCAGGGCATCTGCCTGTTCTTTGGTGGACACAGAAGATAAGCGTGCATTGAACCCGTTTTTGGTCGCAGATATCAGACCGACTGAGGTGACAAAGCTACCATCTTCAGACGTCAATTCACCATAGGTTTCAATGGCTTCTGGTTCAGCGCAATAACTCTTGAGCCTTACTTCACCGCGCACGCCAAAGGAGCCAGCGATAGACCCGACGCATATTTTGTCTTTCATGCCTAATCTCCGTCAACGCAGTATCCGGCGCGCTGCCATTCCCCACCTGATGTAACGCAGAGTTCTTTTTGATGCGAGCGTTCAAACCAAATGCCGGTCAGAAAGGCCAAGCCCATCAGAATGGGCAGGCGGAAGATCCGGAAAAGGAAAAACAACCAACCCGCCCTAAATCGTTTCGATGGGAAGAGTTTCGAGGCGCTCTTCCCAGCCCGCACGCTCCAATTCGGGGCTGTCCAGCTCCTCTTCGGGCCAACCGACGCAAAGATATGCAACCAAACGCCAGTTTTCCGTGATACCCAGATCCTGAATCAGCCTGTCTGGATCAAGAATTGACACCCAGCCAACACCAAGCCCATAGGCGCGCGCCGCGAGCCAGAACTGCGTGATGGCCGCAACCACCGAATAGCGCCGCATCTCAGGCATTGTGGCGGCACCCAAGCCTGCGCCCTTGTCGGTTTCTTCGTCACAAAAAACCGCCAATTGCACAGGCGCATCCTGCATGCCTGACAATTTTAAACCGGCGTAAAGCTTTGCTTTTTCACCAGAATATCCTGACAACGCATTGCTGTTTTCGGTCTCAAAATTCAATCGCGCCAATTCGCGTGCTGACCCGGATTCAACTTTGATCACCCGCCAAGGTTCGGACAGACCGACAGAGGGCGCGAGTGCGAATGTCGACAGGCAATCTTCTACCAATCCGGGATCAACCAGATCGGTGCGGAAGCGGCGGACATCCCGCCGCCACCGCATCAAGAGGTCAAGCTCTTGCCGGAACTGATCGCTGAACTCAGGCACGAGCGACAAGGACCGTCTTACTCTTCAGCCGCAGCTTCTTCAGCTGGTGCCGCAGCGGCTTCGGCAGCTTCTGCGGCCTTGGCAGCTTTTTCTTCAGCACGTTCCTGAGCTTTCTTGCCCGGGACGGCTTTCTTCGGATTGCTGCGTTCTTTTTTCTCAACAATTCCAGCAGCTTCCAGGAAGCGTGATACACGGTCAGTCGGCTGTGCGCCTTGGCCGAGCCAGTGCTGGACGCGCTCTGCGTTCAGTTTTACACGCTCTTCTGAATCTTTCGGCAGCAGCGGGTTGTAGGTGCCCAGTTTTTCGATGAAACGGCCATCACGCGGCATGCGGCTGTCGGCAGCAACAATTGCATAATGGGGGCGTTTTTTGGAACCGCCGCGGGCGAGACGAATTTTCATAGCCATGGTGAGTTTCTCCTATTTCGTAGCTATTTGAAGGGGTTATCCCCTGTCATTTCTGATGTTGTTCGTGATGATGGATGACTTCCTGAATAATGAAATTCAGAAATTTCTTGGCAAATTCCGGATCAAGGTTGGCACGTTTTGCCAAATCCTCCAGCCGGGCTATCTGCATTTCTTCCCGTGCGGGGTCGGACGGGGGAAGGTCGTGTTCTGCCTTGAGCACACCGACTTGCTGAGTGTGCTTGAAGCGCTCGCCAAGCGTGTAGACGAGGATCGCGTCCAGACGGTCGATCGACTCGCGGTGCTCTTTCAAAAGCGCGGCGGCGCGGGTGGCTTCACTCTTCATTTCGACCCTCCAACGGCTGTCTGTATTACGTCGGTATTACAACTGTATTGCGACGGTGCGGATTTGGCAGTGTCTTCAGCAGAAGGATGGCGCCAAATCTGACAAGGCTCGCCAAACAGTACAAAGTCTCTTTCAGCAACAGCGCCCAAACGTTTCGCCAGCGCAGCCGAACGGAGATTGGCGTGGGCGATATAGCTGACCGCCGTTGTCCACCCCAATACGTCATACGCGAATTTACGTGCGGCCAGTGCTGCCTCAAAGGCGATACCCTTTCCTTCGACGTTGTCCGACCACAGATGCCAGGCAATTTCCGCTTCGGGGTACTCAGCCGGGTGATGTGGCCCGATCAGTCCCAGAACCTCGGCGCTTTCCCGGCTTTCGACAATGAATCTGCCGAAGCCCTTTTCGGCCCAATGCTCCAGAACATCTGCAAACCGGGTCCGGGCCACATCTTCGGGGACTAAAACCCCGGTCGCAGTGCGACGCTCTGACCCATAAAACGCAATATAGGCGGGCTCATCCCGATGTTCGGGAGCCCTCAAGATCAAACGATCTGTTTCTATGATACGGTTCGCGGCCATCAGGCGTCAGTATCCAAAGCGGCAGTTGGCCAGCGCATAAGTAATGGTCGCGCGGGTGGTGTCATTGACCATCTCTTCGGAATGCTCCAGCAGTTCGACATCGCGGCACAGCAGTTTTTCGGCCACTTCAATTTCAGCCAGCAAACCACGGCGATACTTGCCGACCGATGTGCCGCGTTCGGTTGTTTGAACTTCGGCGCGGTTTTCAGAGACGTTGATGATCATCTGAACGCCCTCTGACGTGGCGTAGTATGTTTGATTTTTTTGTGCGACCGGATCACAGGCCGACAGGGTGATAAATACCATAGCGGACAAAGAGAGTAGGTGTTTCATTGAATGCCTCCTTCTGAAATACGGGGGGCCTGCGCCGGGGTGCCCGTCGTCAGGCGATACACGATCATACCAGCAATCATCGATGCAAAAAACAGAAGGCCCGAGCCACCCCCAAAGCTGAGCGTTGCCATGGCCGGACCGGGGCACAGGCCAACCATTGCCCATCCGAACCCGAACAGCGCCGATCCGATAACCAGACGACGGTCAATCAACGGGTTGGGTTTGGCGGGGAACGGCGTGCCCAGTGCGCTGGTTTTGCGCCCCTCGGCAAAGCGCCAGGCGATCGCCATCGGGATCAGCGCACCGCCCAGAACAAAGGCCAATGTCGGATCCCAAGCCCCAAAGATATCCAGCCAGCCCTGAACCTTGTCAGTGTTGGTCATGCCAGATGTCAAAAGACCCAGACCAAAGAGGGTCCCAGTGAGAAAGGCGTAAACGACGCGCATCAGATCACCCCCAACAAGTGGCGGGCAATCAGCATCACAATACCGCCGAACAAAAGGTAGATCACAGTGGCGGCAATGCCCCTGCGCGACAGACGAGAGATGCCACATACCCCGTGGCCCGATGTGCACCCATTGGCCATCCGTGTGCCGAAACCCACGGCAAGCCCGCCCAAAATGATCACGAACCAATTGTCGGTGATATTGGTCGCCGGGGCCATACCGAGCCAAGCAACAACTGCAGGCGCGCCAACCAGCCCGGCGATCAGTGCGATCCGTTCAGCCAGATTGTTGCGTCCAGTTCCGTCTACCAATCCGCCCAAGAGGCCACTGGCACCCATGATCTGACCGTTCAGGAGCAAAAACATCGCCCCCGCCCCGCCGATCATCAGACCGCCGATCAGGCCCAAGAGCCAATCAGAGGGGATCGCGTTCAACATTACTTCTTCTTCCCGAAACCGCTGAGCCCGGGGGGCAGGGCGCCACCGCCCAGACCTGGCAGGCCGCCGGGCATTTTTCCGCCCAGTTGCTTGGCCGCTACTTCCAATGCTTTGGGGTCCATTTGGCCCGGGTCCATGCCACCTGGTAGTCCACCGGGCATACCGCCACCCTTGCCGAACATGCCGCGCATGGCTTGTTTCATCATGCCGCCCTTGCCCATTTTGCCCATCTTTTTCATGACGTCAGACATCTGGCGTTGCATTTTCAGGAGCTTGTTCAGTTCGCTGACTTCCATACCCGCACCGGCGGCGATCCGCTTTTTGCGGCTGGCCTGCAAAAGGGCCGGATTGACGCGTTCGCGTTTGGTCATCGATTGGATCAGGGCGATCTGGCGTTTGATCACCTTGTCATCCATGCCGGCGGCCTCTGCCTGGGCGGCCATCTTTTTCATGCCGGGCATCATGCCCATCAGGCCTTCCATACCGCCCATTTTCAGCATCTGTTCAAGCTGCATCTTCAGATCGTTCATGTTGAACTGACCCTTGGTGAAGCGCTTCATCATCCGTTCGGCCTGTTCGGCCTCGATGGTTTCCTGCGCCTTTTCCACCAGCGATACGATATCGCCCATGCCCAAGATACGGCCGGCGATACGGCTGGGTTCAAAGGTTTCCAGCGCATCCATCTTTTCGCCAAGACCGACAAAGCGGATCGGCTTGCCAGTGACGGCGCGCATCGACAGGGCCGCACCACCACGTCCATCGCCATCCATCCGGGTCAGGACCACGCCGGAAATGCCGATCTTGCCGTCGAATTCCTCTGCCACCTCAACCGCGACCTGACCGGTCAGGCCGTCAACGACCAGCAGCGTTTCGCGTGGATTGACGGCGTCGCGGACATCCTCGACTTCTTTCATCAGGACTTCGTCGATTTGCAGACGGCCTGCAGTGTCCAGCATGTAAATGTCATAGCCACCCAGCGTGGCCTGCTGTTTGGCGCGTTTGGCAATCTGAACAGCGGATTCACCGGCCACGATGGGCAGGGTATCCACGCCGATCTGGGTGCCCAGAACCTGCAGCTGCTGCATCGCAGCGGGGCGGTAGATATCCAAGGACGCCATCAGGACGCGCTTGCCGTTCTTTTCCTTCAGACGCTTGGCGAGCTTACCGGTGGTGGTGGTCTTACCAGAGCCCTGCAGACCCACCATCAGGATCGGGGCCGGGGCATTGTCGATCTTCAGCTCACCCGGATCGCCCTCACCTTCCAGCACATGAACCAGTTCGTCATGGACAATCTTGACGACCTGCTGACCGGGGGTGACGGATTTGGTCACCGACTGACCGGTGGCTTTTTCTTGTACCGCTTTTACGAAATCACGGGCAACGGGCAGAGAAACGTCAGCCTCTAGCAGGGCAACACGGACCTCACGCAAGGCGGTTTTGACGTCATCCTCAGACAGCGCACCCTGTTTGGTCAGCCGATCAAAGACACCAGAGAGGCGTTCTGACAGATTTTCAAACATACTCTCGGCCCCTTCACCGTTGTTTCCATATGCCGGAGATAACCCCCGACGCCCAAATAGCCAATGACCCCCGTGGGCGAAACTCGCTGACGGGGGTCGATCCCTGCTCGACGCATTGGGACCGGAAGCATTGACAGACTCCCGGATTTGCGCGGGATTTACGGGGTTAGCGGGGGGGAGTCAAGGGTACGCGTAGAGCGTTTTTTCCAGTTCAGCTTGACTTCGGACGGGTCAATATCGGCAGTGCCGCACTGAAGGGGCCAATCCAGAATGACATGGAGATGACGCGCTCCTGCTCTTCAGCCGACCAGAATAGTGGGCCCAAAAATGTGGCAAACAGCCATGACCCCAGAATTGCCGCGATCATCGCCAAAGGGAAGGAAATGAATTCGCCGAATTTGTGTTTCACGCGCCGGGTGATGTACCACGACGTTGCATACCCAATGATGAATGGCAGCAATAGTCCAAAGATCACTTTTGTACCCCTTTGTAGTCTGACCTGCCCCCGATTGCGCACGGAAACCGGGGGCAGGCGATAATCAATCCCCGATGGCCTGATGGGCCTCGTTCGCGCTTTCAAAAATATGCGGCTGGACCCCGCGTTTTGTCAGGGCCTCTTGCATTTTCAGGCGCATGAAAGCGCTGGTTGTATAGCGCGTGGTCGAGGAAAAGTAGTGTTCCAGCATATATTCATTTAGCTGGGCATAGTCATCATACAGGTCATCGGCAATCCGACAGCTGTTGTGGTTAAAGACGGCTATGACGCGTTTTCCTGTGTCTTTGCAGGCATTTTCCAGGACTTTTGTCAGATCTTCCACATCGCGTTTCCGGGTGACGTGCCAACCCTCGAGATTGACGAAGAGGATGTTGCGGTCGGCGTCATAGGTGACGCGCTCCTTTAACTTCACGTTCAGCAAATCTTCGGCCAGTCCCATGGGTTCATCGCGGAAGATACGTGGATCCATCATCTCCACTTTGTCGATGATCGGCTTGAATTCCATCTGATCCAGGATGTCGCGCTGCATATCGACCCCAGGTGCGATTTCGATCAACGCCAGACCCTTTGACGTCAATTCGAACACGCACCGTTCGGTGACATAGAGCACGGGTTGCGACCGCGTACTGGAAAACGGGCCAGAGAATGTCACCTGCTCGATCAGGCGGACAAACTTTTTGTTCCGCCCCTCTTGCAGGATCTTCAGTTCGCCATCTTCAACGGCAACCCGCAGCCCACCGGCGGTGAAGGTCCCGGCAAACACAACGGCGCGTGAGTTTTGCGAAATGTTGATGAAGCCACCGCAGCCATTCAAGCGCCCGCCAAAGCGGGAGGCGTTAACGCTGCCCTCTGCATCGCATTCGGCCATGCCCAGACACGTCAGATCCAGACCACCGCCATCGTAAAAATCAAACATCTGGTTTTGGTCTATGATTGCATCTGCATTGGCAGAGGCGCCAAAGCTTGATCCCCCAGCCAGAACACCACCGACGGCACCGGCCTCTGTCGTCATGGTGATATAGGGGGTGACTTTTTCCTCCGCCGCGACGGCCGCAACACCATCAGGCGCACCAACACCCAGATTAACAGCCCCGTTTGGCGGCAGCTCAAACGCGGCGCGGCGGGCGATGATTTTGCGTTGATCCAACGGCATCTTGGCGATGCTTTTTACCGGCACACGAATTTCACCCGACAGGGCCGGATCATGCAGGACGCCATAGTTCATCCGGTGCATCTCTGGTGGGTCGGCAACGACCACGCAATCAACCAACAGTCCGGGCACCTGGACCTGCTTGGGCAAGATTGATCTGTCCTGCACAACACGTTCGACCTGGGCAATGACAATACCGCCATTGTTATGGGCGGCCATGGCCTGCGCCAGAACATCCAGCGTCAGCGCCTCGCGCTCCATGCTGAGGTTGCCGTAAGTGTCTGCCGTTGTCGCACGAATGAACGCCACATCGATCGGGGTTGCCTTGTAGAACAGCCAATCCTCGCCCTCGACCTCAACCAGACGGACGATGTCCTCTTTGGTAACATCGTTGACCTTGGCCCCGCCGTGACGCGGATCGATATAGGTGTGAAGGCCGACCTTGGAAAACAGGCCGGGCTGGCCTGCGGCACAAGCCCGGTAAAGCTGCGAAATGACACCTTGGGGCAGATTGTACCCGCAGATCCGGTTTTCCTGGGCGGCTTGCGCGACCTTTGGCATCCGGCCGAAATTGCCGGCAATCACTCGTTTCAGCAGCCCATCATGGTGCAAGCGCCCGGTCCCCAAACCTTTGCTGTCACCGGCACCCGCGCACATGATCAGCGTCAGATCACGCGGCGAACCCCGTTCGAGAAAACGTTTCTCTAACGCTGCGTGCAGCATTTCAGGAATGCAACTTTGAACAAAGCCGGTTGTTGTGACAACATCGCCATCCCTGATCAGGGCCATGGCTTGGTCGGCGGTGATGATCTTGTCCCTCACGATCTTTTCCTGACAATAAAGTTATATTCACATCATTATAGTAAATGCCGCGTAAGAATCGACAACATTTTTGCAGTTATGTGACATTTCATTTTAAGGGCAACGTATATTTGGGTATACCGTGGATAAGGAGCGCAGAAGACCACAGTTTGGGGCAATTGGTGAAGGGCACGGTTTTCTTTGTCCAAGAATTCAAGCTACTATGACAGCCAAATATAGCGCTTGGCCAAGTGAATGCACGGTGACCCATCTAGGTGCAGGCCAAAGACGAAGGATAAGAAATGAGCCTGAAATCGGAAAATCCGATTGAGAATATCAGTCACGGTGTCGGCGCGACGGTCCAGACGGTGGTGGACACATTGTCCGCACGAATCACCTATGAGGAATATCCGACCGATACACGCTTACCTTCGGAGCGGCATTTGGCATCCGAGCTTGGTGTGGCCCGTAATACGGTACGCGAAGCATTGGAAATTCTGGAAAACCACGGGCTGATCAAACGACGTGCAGGATCAGGAAGCTTTGTGACCTTTCGCAAGGGTCAAAAGGATACCCAGACTGCATCCTTGAACTCTATCGCCGACGAAACCAGCCCGATGGACCATCTGGTGGTGCGCGGAATTTTGGAACCCGAAATCGTGCGTTTGGCAGTGATCAACATGACCCCGAGGATGATTTCGGAGTTGGCGGAAATCCTGTCGCAGATCGAATCCATCCAAACAAACGTGAACAAGTTTATCGAGCTGGAAGATCGGTTATTCACCCAGATCGCCGAAGGCACCGGCAATCCGTTGCTGACATCTTGCTACCGTCTGACAATCGATACATTTCGCGAAAGTTACCGCACCAAGCTGCGCCGCCGAACATTGACGCCAAAACGTATTCAGGATTTTCAGAAACGCTATAATACGCTTTTCAATGCCATCGCGTCGCGCGACATCGCCTCTGCCGTTGAGTTCATCAAGTTACATCTGATTGAAGAGCAGAAATTGCTGCTGCAGGAGTTTTGAGACAACCCCGATAGGGGCAGGATCAAGTGGTTATCCCACGCGCGCCCAAATCCACGCCTTGATGCGAACGTTGGATACGCTGTTCCCATGTCTGACCAAGGGCCAACATTTCCTGGCGAAGCAGTTCCCCATGCTGATCCAGCCATTCTGGCAGTGACCCAAACTCTACTATCTTGGCCTTGCCATCCTCGATCGCGACGACCGGCCAATCCCCGACCAGTGCGTTGCTGATGCCAAACAGCTCTTCTCCCCACCATTTGGCCGACCCAAAGGCGTGCGTGACCTCTCCCAACTGTTTCATGGCGGCCATGACAGAGACGCTGTTCACCGTATCGGCCTTTTGCACCGCGGCGTGCCAGATATCCAGAATGACGGCGTATTCCCATGACACCGCGCTCCAACTGCTGGGATAGAGGGCATTGTATTGTTCGTAAAACAGATCGGGCTGGTTAAAGAAGAACTCATTCTCACGCAGGGCCGGATCATCAAAATCGGGAAACTGAAAGATCACGCCTTCCATAAATTCCTTTGACGTTTTTTCGACCAAAGCGTTGTAATAGTCGATGGTGCAGGAAATGATCTGCCCCTGAAACCCCTGTGCGTAAGCATATTCGGTCATCGCATGAACCATGGGCGTATAACTGCAGCACCAGCATAAAATGTCGGGGTTTTGGGCCAGCATTGGCACCACGATTTCTGCGGCGCTGACATTCTCTTCATACTGGATCTCTTTTACCACATTGATCCCGGCTGCCTTGAACGCCGCCCGATAGGAGGCAAGACCAGGCAGCCCGAAAGCGTCTTTCTGGCTGCACATGGAGACGGTTTTCAAATGTGGTTTCTGTCGCGCAATCCAATCAACGCCGGTCACAACATAGATGGGGTGCGCCTCGCTCGGGGCGATCAGGTAGGGCGAGTCCGGGGAAAGATCGCTGGGCAACAATGTCGAGGTCAAGACGCGCTTGTCCGTCAGATAGCTGGCCACGGGCGTGTAGGTGTCACCCCCCAGCATCATCAACAATTGCACATCATGTTTCTGGACCAGTTCGGTCGCCCCCTGAACCGCTAGCCGGGGGTCATACTGACAATCAACAGCGTGAATGCGGACCGGATATCTTTGGCCCCGAATGAGAATGCCACCAAGGTTGTTCAACCAGCTTTCCCAAATACGACAGCCATGCAAACCCGGCAGTCCCCATGATTCGACCTGACCGCTTAGAGGGGCGAGAAAGCCAATATTTATTGTGCTTCCCGCCCCTACAGAGAGGTTCGGGAAGGTTCCAGCCACCGCAAGCCTGTGCGCGAAGCTTGGAGAATTTATCATTATATCAGTCCTTTCCTGCACCCAAAGCTTAGACCATCCAGGCGCTTTGGTCCAGTTTCGGCATTTATTATTGACAAATGGGTCTCTCACCGGTTCAATTAGGTTCAGACCAATTGTACCAAATAGAAAGATTGGTACAGGACCGGAGGACACATCACACAAAGGGCCAAACGGCCTTCCATCATTTTCCGTTGACCCCGCAAAAGAACGGCTGCGCGGCAAATGATTACAAACTGCAAAAAACATCGCGAACAACATGGAGTTAGAAATGGCGAATTCTTGGAGATTTTCGACGCTGGCAGACCGCCATCGCGCCCTGGGGTCGAACCTGGAAGACTGGAACGGCATGGGGACTGCTTGGTCCTATGACAAGGATATCGAAGGCGATTATCTGGCCATCCGCACCAAAGCAGGCCTGATGGATGTATCTGGCCTGAAGAAAATTCACATCACAGGCCCCCATGCGGCGCAGGTGATCGACAAGGCCACCACCCGCAATGTCGAAAAAATCAAGCCGGGACGTTCGACATATGCCTGTATGCTGAATGATGAAGGTAAGTTCATCGACGACTGCGTCATCTATTGCATTAGCCCGAACAGCTGGATGGTGGTGCACGGCACCGGACACGGACATGAGCAGATCACCATGGCCGCTGTCGGCCGTGACGTATCAATTCAGTACGACGACAACATGCATGACCTTTCCCTGCAGGGCCCTGTTGCTGTTGACTATCTGGCCAAACATGTCGATGGCATCCGCAACCTGAACTATTTCAGCCATATGCATACCAGCCTGTTTGGGTGCCCGGTGATGATTTCACGTACCGGCTACACCGGCGAGCGCGGCTATGAGATTTTCTGTCGTGGACAGGATGCCCCGCAAATTTGGGATACCATTCTGGAAGATGGCAAAGACATGGGTATCATTCCTTGTCAGTTTGCCACTCTCGATCTGCTGCGCACCGAAAGCTATCTGCTGTTCTACCCGGGTGACAACTCTGAAACCTATCCGTTTGACGATGAGCCCTGTGGCGACACATTGTGGGAACTGGGTCTGGACTTCACCGTATCGCCCGGCAAAACCGGCTTCCGCGGCGCGGAAAACCACTATGCCCTGAAAGGCAAAGAACGGTTCAAGATTTACGGCGTGCGTCTGGAAGGAACCGAACCGGCAGAAGAGGGTGCGCCCCTTTACAAAGACGGCGAACAGGTCGGGTTTGTCACCTATGGTATGTATTCCAGCCTGAACAAGCACAATGTCGGTATCGCACGTATGCCGGTGGATTGTGCGGTCAACGGAACTGCCATGTCCGTCAGAAACAGCACTGGTGAAATTGCCTGTGTGGCCGAAGACATGCCGTTCTATGACAAAGACAAGAAGATCCGGGTCGCCAAAGGCTGAACCTGATTGCGGGCGCCCTGCAGCAGCGGGCGCCCTTTCCATTCCATTCACGTATGTGAGCAAACGAATGACGAAAACGAAATTCCCTCCCTCTATTCTCAGTCGCCCGGTTTATGGCGAACTGGAAATCCGGCCGGGCAAGGTGCATCTGATGGTTGCCGATGCCGAGGGCGCCGAAGCCATTTTGGAATTGGCCGCGTCCGCACCACAAGGTTTCTGGGAGAAGGCGCATATTATTTATCTGCCAAAGAAAACCGGTGAAACCTATACCGCAAAGCTGAAGGCGCTCGGCGCTGGTTCTTTCTATGTCGGTCCCTCTTATGAAGCCGCAAAACCGCGTATCGCCGACACATTCGCCAAGGCACATATGGGGTTGCAGATCTACCTTGCCGGCACCGAAGGCCTGATGGGTCAGGCGCTGGCAGCCGCGATGGCGGCGGGGTATCCGCATACCGCAATTCAAACCGAACATCGCGGATCGACCGCCCGGCGCATGCAATGTGTGCATTGCAAAGGCATCACCGAAGATGTGATCACAGATCCGTTTGTGTGCAGCCATTGCGGATTAAACTTGTTTGTGCGCGATCATTATTCGCGCCGGCACGCTGCCTTCCAAGGGGTTTGCATTGACGCCGAAGACCCCGGCGACGTGCCCGAAGCTGTGGAGATGTTCAAATGAGTGCCGGTACAGCAAAAATCAATGTCACCGTTGCCGAGGTCAAACCGATCAACGAAGTGGTGACGCGTTTCAAATTTGTACGCTCCGGCGGCGGTGATCTGCCGACCTTTTCCGGTGGCGCCCATACAGTTGTGGAAATGCGCGACGGCGACACGCTGCGTCTTAATCCCTATTCGCTGATGTCTGATCCGGCGGATCGCGGATCTTATACGATCTCGGTTCGTCGTGATGACGAAGGCCGGGGCGGTTCGCTTTATATGCACAATCAGGTGCAAGAGGGGATGGAGATGGTGATCTCTAACCCGGTGAACCTGTTCTCCGTCGACTTGCGCGCCAGAAAGATCCTGATGATTGCGGGCGGCATCGGCGTGACGCCGTTTATGGCCCAGATGCATGAGTTGTCGACCATCCACAGCAATTTCGAACTGCACTATGCCATTCGAAACGCATCGTTGGGCACCTATGCCAAGGAATTGTTAGAGCAATACCCCACCAGCGTTCATGTTTATAACGACAGTCTGGGGGAGCGGATCGATCTGCAAAACCTGCTGGATGGGCAACCTTTGGGAACACATCTATATGTGTGCGGCCCGAAAGGCATGATCGAATGGGTACGCAATACCGCGGCAGAATCCGGCTGGCCCGAAGAATCTGTACGCTTTGAAGAGTTTATCACCCCAGCATCCGGTATGCCGTTCACGGTAGAGCTGCGCAAAAGCGGTATCAGCTTTGAAGTTGGCGAACATCAATCACTGCTCGAGGCGATCGAGGCCGCTGGTGTCGATGCACCCTATCTGTGCCGAGGTGGGGCCTGCGGACAATGTGAAACCAATGTTGTCGAAGCCGATGGCGAGATCAAACATTACGATCACTGGCTCACAGAAGAACAGCAAGCCGAAGCAAAGCTGATCATGCCCTGTGTGTCGCGCTTTGAGGGCAACAAACTGGTCATCGACCGGTAAGGAGAAAGACAATGACAATTCAATTCAACGACGAAACCTTCCGCGACGATTTCACGTTCAAAAACTCTGCCAAAGCCGTGCGCCGGTTCCCGTTCCCGTTTCACGAAGACAGCTATATGTATTCGGTTAACCTGGAGCCGCACGTGTCTTACAAACCCGGCTCCCCCTTTCAGCACGCGTTTGATGTGGATGAACATTACCTGTCGGAGATGCGCGACCGCGCCATGGTGTTGGCGGATGATCCGCTTCGGTGTCAGTCGCTGCCGCATATGACATTGGCCGGTTGGGATTTGCTGGAATACATCATGGAGGCCAAGGCCCGTGACTATCCCGACATGTTCAGCCTGACCAAGGACGGCAACAATTGGCATTGGATCAACAAGCCAATGGAAATCGACCAGTCGTTCACCTTTCTGGATGAAAGCACCCTGCCCTATGGTCCGATGGAATATATCACCCGTCAGACCCAAGGTGATTTTGCCCTGTTGGACCAGCGCGAAGATAACCTGTGGATGGATGCGGGTATGATCACCACCCAAGCGGATTGGAGCCTCGATTTCGACATTGGCATGAACTTTTATGAATGGCATGCCCCGGTTCCGCTGGCCCATGAAATGGGCGTGTTCCAACGGGCGCTGAAGTTTCTACTGAACATGCAACAAGGGGTGCCGACACGGCGCCTGAATTGGACGATGACGGTTAATCCGTTGTTGGATACCAGCCCGGAAAACTATCACAAATGGGGCCCGACCAAGACCGGCATGACCCTGGATACGATCGGCCAAAAGCAGCATTTGCGGGTTGAACTGCAATCGCTGTTCCGACTGCCACGTTCAAATGCCATTGCCTTCCCGATCCGGGCCTATCTGTGCAGCTTTGAGGATCTGGTCAGCGTACCGAAATGGGGGCGGCGCCTGCACCGCGTCATTCGTGACTTGCCCGATGAACTGGCCGAATACAAAGGCTTTGCCCGAAACCGTCCGCTGATGATCGAATATCTGTCGCAGTTTGATGATGGGGCGGAAACATCCCCGGGCATCTTCCCTGATGATGCCTGATGCCGTGAAAAAACCAACCCGCCTGATCGACGAGATCGGCGGGGAGGAGGCGATCCGAAATCTGGTGGAGCGGTTCTACGATATCGTGGAATCGACCCCAGAGGGTGAGAATATCGAACTGCTGCATGGGCGCGGACATGGGCTTTCCCATGCGCGGATTGAGCAGTTCAACTTTCTATGCGGTTTTTTTGGCGGGCGGCAGTATTACAAGGAAAAACATGGGCATGCTGATGTAAAACTGATGCATGCCCATGTTCCCATCACGCTGGAAGACGCAGAAAACTGGTTGAAATGCATGGACCGGACCTTATCGGAGCTGAACCATTCCGGGCCAGGATTTGAAAGACTGCGCACAACATTCAGACGTGTGGCATTGGCCCTGGTGAATGAACCCAACCCGGCCTAGCGGCGCGCAGACACCGCCCACCGAGCCAGGGCGGTGATGGCAATAATCACCCACAAGACCTCGATCATGATCGCCCCGGCGTTGGGTCGGAAATAGAGCGACAGTAGGATAAATCCTGCACCGACCAGATTGATCAGGTTGTAACCGGGTTTTTCGGCGTGAACCCAGCCGCGCGTCACCGCCAGATAGGCCCCGGCGATCATGAATGATCCCAATACCCCGATCCAGTCAATCACCGTCATCTCGCCTAGCATACCAGAGCCCATTCATTGTTTTTCATTTGCCTGACGTGGGCATCGCGCAATACTCGCGATGCCCCGCACCATTTACAAGTTCGGATAAAGCGGGAATCTGGCGCAGAGCTCTGCGACTTTGGCGCGGACGGCGGCCTCGACCTCGGCGTTGCCGTCGGGGCCATTGGCGGCCAGGCCGTCAACAACTTCGACAATCA
>NZ_JBXVVI010000059.1:0-1048 GCF_057219155.1 Roseovarius sp. YIN77 | reverse complement strand
CGCAAACTCGCCAAGATCTTTCCTGCACCGCAGCATCCGCGAAAAGCCTGAAAACAGAAAGGCTTGCGGTCGCAAAAACCAAGCATCAGTCACCCTCATAACACGGTGTTTTTCAACAGAATCCGCCAACCACCATACTGGTTAATGAGGCGGTTTATGGGGGAATTGATTATGAACAGATTGAATGTGGCGCTGTGTGCGCTGATTGCGGGTGGTGCACTGACCGGTGCGGCGCTGGCGGATGATTTTATTATTGATGTACCTGTGGTCACCACCAATGGCGGCAACACGCTGGATGGGGATGACACGATCACGGTGACGGGTTCCGGATCGGTGGCCACGGTTGGAGATTTAAATTACGGCCTGTTTGCCTCTGGCGCCAACAACACCCTGACCAACACCGCAACCGGCACAATCACAACAGTTGGGGATGAGGCTTATGGTCTCTACGCCGACGGCGCTGGCAACACCCTGACCAACAGCGGAACGGTGACAACGGGTGATGATGTTGGCGGGACGGGCGAAGAGGCTCATGGCCTTTATGCCGTTGGCGACAACAACACCCTGACCAACAGCGGAACGGTCACGACGAGCGGGATTTTAGCCCACGGCCTTTATGCCGATGGCGCCAACAACACCCTGACCAACAGCGGCACGGTGACGACGAATGGATCTTCCGCCCGCGGGCTTAGCGCTACTGGCGGCAGTAACACCCTGACCAACAGCGGGACGGTGACAACGAGTGGAAGTTTTGCCCGCGGCCTTTTTGCAGATGGCGACAACAACACCCTGACCAACAGCGGCACGGTGACAACGAGTGGAGGTTTTGCCTGCGGCCTTCGTGCCAATGGCGATGGCAACACCGTGACCAACAGCGGAACGGTGACAACGGGTAAACCTAGTGCCTTTGGCCTTTATGCCAGTGGCGATGGCAACACCGTGACCAACAGCGGGACAGTCATTTCACAGCAATCATACTCAGTACGTATGGTTGGCGCTGACGCGATGCTGAACCTCAATCAGGGGTCGGTTCTGGTGGGTGACGTTA
>NZ_JBXVVI010000058.1:0-1087 GCF_057219155.1 Roseovarius sp. YIN77 | reverse complement strand
TGGCGATGGCAACACCGTGACCAACAGCGGGACAGTCATTTCACAGCAATCATACTCAGTACGTATGGTTGGCGCTGACGCGATGCTGAACCTCAATCAGGGGTCGGTTCTGGTGGGTGACGTTAGGTTTGATAATCCGGGCGCAGCTACGCTGAACTTTGGCACGGGGCTGAATGCGGTGGTCCACACGGATGCGTCTGTGCCCGCGACGATCACCTCCCAAGGGGTGTACACAGTTGTGGGCGACACGATCTATAACGCGGACCTGTCGGACTATGCTGCGCAAGATCAGGCGGCGGGCGTGGCTGGCCGGTTGATGATGGATGCGGTGGATGCACGCGGGCGCACGCCGGTTGCGAGCCAAGGCGCAGGCGGTGATGGCCATTGGGCCAGCCTGACCGGCGGTGTGGTGGCGAATTCGGGCGACAGCGACATGGCGGGCTATGACGGCGTGATTGTGTCGGGCAGCTTCGGCAAGGATCGTGGCGACGGCGGCCTCTTTGCCGGTGTGTCTGTCTCGCGGTTGGAAACCGACAGTGGCGTCGATAGCGATGCGATTGGCATTCATGGCGGGATGTACGGTCAGTGGAACGGTGCCGATTACACGCTGGCCGCGGGGCTGACCTATAACGATGTCGAACGCACCCAGGCCAACAATATGGTTGTTGGTGGGTTAGAGAGCGCCTCAGACAGCTACATGAGCCTCTTTATCGCGCCTGCGCTGACCTGGCACGGGGTTTCTGGGCGGCCATGACAGCCTGCGCCTGCGCTATACCGGCGTGTGGTCTGACGGCCATGATTTTGACTTCGCCGACGGGGATCTGTCCGTCGACAGCCGGTTCAGCCATCAGGTCGAGGCCCGTCTGGCCTGGACCCGCGCGATGGAGCAAAGCACCCTACGCTACGGCATTGATCTGGGCTGGCAGGACAGCGACAGCGTCGATCTGGTTCTGGCCGGTGACAGCCTGTCAGGCTCCACCCCCGGCGAGGACGGCTATGGCCGCGTCTTCCTGGGCATGGACTTCGCCAATGGCGGGTTTGAACTGGGCTATGACAGCAACGAAGAGCTGAGCGCCACCGCGAGTTA
>NZ_JBXVVI010000057.1:0-1180 GCF_057219155.1 Roseovarius sp. YIN77 | reverse complement strand
ATGGCAAAAGAGAAGTTTGAGCGGTCGAAGCCGCATTGCAACATCGGCACGATTGGTCACGTTGACCACGGCAAGACGACACTGACGGCTGCGATCACCAAGCAGTTTGGCGATTTCCAAAGCTACGATTCGATTGACAGCGCGCCGGAAGAAAAGGCCCGCGGCATCACCATCTCGACTGCCCACGTTGAGTATGAAACCGAAGGCCGTCACTACGCCCACGTCGACTGCCCCGGCCACGCTGACTATGTGAAGAACATGATCACCGGTGCGGCGCAGATGGACGGCGCGATCCTGGTTGTGAACGCAGCCGACGGCCCGATGCCACAAACCCGCGAGCACATCCTGTTGGGCCGCCAGGTTGGTATCCCTTACATGGTTGTTTTCCTGAACAAAGTTGACCAGGTTGACGACGAAGAGCTGCTGGAACTGGTTGAGATGGAAGTTCGCGAACTGCTGTCTGAATACGACTACCCAGGTGATGATATCCCAATCATCGCAGGCTCTGCTCTGGCCGCTCTGGAAGGCCGCGACGACGCAATCGGCGCCAACAAAATCGCCGAACTGATGGCCGCTGTTGACGACTATATCCCACAGCCAGAGCGTGCTGTTGACCAGCCATTCCTGATGCCGATCGAAGACGTGTTCTCGATCTCTGGCCGCGGGACTGTTGTGACCGGCCGGGTTGAGCGTGGCGTGATCAATGTTGGCGACTCGATCGAAATCGTTGGGATCCGCGACACCAAAACCACCACCTGTACCGGTGTTGAAATGTTCCGCAAACTGCTGGACCGTGGTGAAGCAGGCGACAACATCGGCGCGCTGCTGCGTGGTGTTGACCGTGAAGGCGTTGAGCGTGGCCAGGTTCTGTGTAAGCCAGGTTCGGTGAAGCCGCACACCAAATTCGAGGCAGAAGTCTACATTCTGACCAAAGAAGAAGGTGGCCGTCACACGCCATTCTTTGCGAACTACCGCCCACAGTTCTACTTCCGCACCACCGACGTGACCGGTACAGTTGAACTGCCTGCTGGCACCGAAATGGTGATGCCAGGCGACAACCTGAAGTTCGACGTCGAACTGATCGCCCCGATCGCCATGGAAGAAAAACTGCGCTTCGCCATCCGCGAAGGCGGACGCACCGTCGGTTCCGGCGTCGTCTCCAAAATCCACGAGTAATTCT
>NZ_JBXVVI010000056.1:0-1200 GCF_057219155.1 Roseovarius sp. YIN77 | reverse complement strand
TGTCTTAGCCCCCTAAAACTGTGCCACTACTTGAGTGTTACAGAAGGAACGAGGGATGGCTCGAAAACGGTATTCGGATGAGGATGCGCTGAAGATATTGCGCGAGATTGATGTGCACCTGCACGATGGATTGGATGTTGTAAGCGCGTGTCGCAAGGCGGGCATATCGGACAAGACCTATTACTATTGGCGCAAGAAGTTTGGCGGCATGGGGCGACCTCAGTTGTCGGAGATGCGGGCGCTGCAAAAGGAGAACGAGCGGCTGAAGAAGATCGTCGCTGACCTGCAGCTTGATAAGCTGATCCTGAAGGAGAGCCTGGATCACTTAAAGCCCAGGGCCTGACGGTTGATGGGTTGCGTCAGGCCGTGATCCACACCCGTCAGAAGCTGAACGCGTCTGAGCGGCGCACTTGCGCAGTTTTGGGGCTGTCACGCTCAAGCCTCCGATATCGCGCGAAGCCCACGAATGACGATGCACTGCGATTGGCGATGATCCGGCTGGCCAAACAGTATGGTCGCTATGGTTATCGGAAGGTGACAGCCCTGTTGCGGATGGAGGGCTGGAGGGTCAATCATAAGAAGGTTGAGCGTTTGTGGGGCGAAGAGGGCCTGCAACTGCCTCACCGCCATAAGAAGCGAAGGCGGCTCTATCACAAGGACAGTTCTGTCATCAGGCTGCGGCCCACGCATCCAAACCACATCTGGGCGATTGATTTCGTCCACGATAAGTTAAGCAATGGGCGCAGCTATAAGATGCTGACGGTGCTGGATGAATATACGCGTGAAGCACTGTGCGTGGCAGTGCGCCCCAAGATGAATGCAAATGATGTTCTGGATGCGCTGTACCCGTTGTTGATGAAACACGGCAAACCAGAGTTCGTCCGCTCTGACAACGGTCCAGAGTTCATTGCTACGCATCTGCAGGATTGGTTGAAAAAGGTCGGGGTCCAGCCGATGCAAATCTATCCCGGCAGCCCATGGGAGAATGGATACAACGAGCGGTTCAACGGAACATTAAGACGGGAAGTTCTGAACGCCGAGTGGTTCCACAGCACAAGGCAAGCCCAAGTCGCAATCAATACGTGGCTCAGACAATACAACCAGATCAGACCACATCATGCTCTGAACATGCGCCCACCAGTCCCAGAAACCCTTTTAGACAAACCGCAAATCACTGGTACTGAAACAAGGGGCTAGACA
>NZ_JBXVVI010000055.1:0-1255 GCF_057219155.1 Roseovarius sp. YIN77 | reverse complement strand
GGCAGAACAGTCCCTGTGAGTTCAACGGGTGGTCGCAACACTTTAGTCTTTTTGGAAAGATGGAGTGTTGAGATATGAAGTACCGCACGCGTACGTTTTATACTGACAAGCAGAAGTCAGAGATGTGGGACCGATGGCAACGAGGGGAGTCGTTGAGTTCAATTGGGCGCAGGTTTGATCGCGCTTCTTCATCGATCTTTCCACATCTGGCTTTGACTGGCGGCATTCGCCCACCAGCGCGTACCAGATCCCAACAGGTGTTGAGCTTGGAAGAGCGCGAGGAGATATCTCGTGGCCTTGCAGCTGATAGATCATTGCGTTCGATTGCACGCGATCTGAGGCGTGCGCCATCGACCATCAGTCGGGAAGTGCGCAGAAACGGTGGACGCAAGACCTATCGCGCCGCCCAGTCCGACCAACGCGCCTGGGACTGCGCAAAGCGACCCAAAGCCTGTAAGCTCTCTTTCAACAAACCCTTGTGCGTGTTCATCGCGCGAAAGCTGCGGCTGAAGTGGTCTCCACAGCAGATTGCAGGCTGGCTGATGCGCAAGCACCCGAACAAAGAGAAGCGCGCGTGAGCCACGAGACGATCTATCGCAGCCTTTATGTGCAGGCCCGCGGCGTTCTGAAGAAAGAGCTGCAGCAATGCCTCAACAGCCCGCGTGCAATCAGACGATCTCGACATGCCACCCAGAAGGGACTGAAGTTGCGCAAGATCAAGGATGCGGTCCCGATCAGCGAACGCCCACCAGAGATCGAAGATCGCGCTGTGCCGGGGCATTGGGAGGGTGATCTGATCGTCGGGACCAACAACAGTTACATCGCGACATTGGTCGAGCGGCACTCTCGCTTTGTGATGCTGGCCAAAGTGGCAAACAAGGACACGCAAAGCGTCATCACGGCTCTGATCAAACAGGCGCGCAAGATGCCCAAAGAGCTGTACCGGTCGCTAACATGGGATCGCGGCTCAGAAATGACTGATCATCTGAAGTTTACCATGGCGACCAAAATCGACGTCTACTTCTGTGATCCGCAATCTCCCTGGCAGCGGGGAAGCAACGAGAACACCAACCGTCTCCTGCGCCAATACTTTCCGCGCGGCCTGGACATGTCCACCTACAGCCAGGCCAAACTCAGCGCCGTCGCACGGCAGCTTAACGAGCGGCCACGAAAAACCTTGCAATACAAGACGCCGGCAGAGAAGTTCGAGCAGTGTGTTGCGGCGATCCGTTGAATCCGCACCCGCAAAGCAGAC
>NZ_JBXVVI010000054.1:0-1294 GCF_057219155.1 Roseovarius sp. YIN77 | reverse complement strand
GTGCAGGTGCACATCAATCTCGCGCAATATCTTCAGCGCATCCTCATCCGAATACCGTTTTCGAGCCATCCCTCGTTCCTTCTGTAACACTCAAGTAGTGGCACAGTTTTAGGGGGCTAAGACAAGCCAATCGTCATTTCATGAGCATTTCAAGTCGGTGACGGGTACAACGCCTCTCCAATACCAAAAGGACTTACGAATGATTGAAGCACGCTCGCTTTTGGAGCGCGGTGTCCCATCTGTGTCCGCTGCGGGATTTGAAGTCGGTTATGAAAGCCCCACTCATTTTAGTCGCGACTACGCGCGCAAGTTCGGGTGCTCGCCCAGACATCATCATACGCGGGCATAGAAAATCCTGCCGCGTTTCTAGAGCAGTCGTTCAAAACCAGAAGGACTACTGCAGCTTCGTCCTGCATTACTGACCTTCAACCAAGACAGCTCTGAGGCTGGCAGGGCCATTCGTAGGCGAGGTTGGCGTCATTTTGTGACTGGACATAGCTCGAAGCAGAAAAGACCAACCACCGACCACCATAGAGCGCCTCTTCGCACTCCAAGCAACTATAGCCCGTGTCACGACCTTGCCGTTCATGTCGTTCTGGAGAGTTCGTCAAGCGAAGCATGCGAAGTCCTGCCAATCGAACTCTTGTCTACCACCCAAGCTGATATGCAGATCGAAAACTCGCAAACCCGTAAAGAAAGTGCTATTTTGGGGGGTGCTTAGCACGTGGTTAGTACGGGTTTAAATCAGGTAATCGCCTGTTTTTTATAATTTTTCCATTTTTGGCATCATTTTACGCCCGACGGCCCAATCCGAGTGTCGTATAATAGAGATATAGTAATGTTACGGAGTAAGAAATTGAGTAAATCATCCACCAAAACGATCTCAGACGCGTGTAAAATCTGGCTCAAGTCCTGTGAGCGCAATGGATTGGAGCCAGCAACGATTCACACCTATTCAGGACATGTTCGCAATTATATCGACCCGCGTATTGGTCATATGCTGGTCGCGGGAATTTCACGATCCGAGGTCTGGGATTTCGTAGAAGAACTGCAAGATGACGACGTTTCGCGTTCCACGACAAAGAAGATACTTGCCAGTTTGACCTCGGTACTGGCAACGGCCATTAATCGCGAGTGGATTGGCCACAACGTTGCACGTGATGTGAAGTTGAAGCGCAACAAGCGCCTCGAAGATGAGCGCACAATCCCGACGAAAGACGAAATCCGGACAATGTTGGAAAAAGCACCGGACAAATACCGACCACTTATCAAGACCGCCCTCCTCACTGGTATG
>NZ_JBXVVI010000053.1:0-1353 GCF_057219155.1 Roseovarius sp. YIN77 | reverse complement strand
CGCCTGTTTCGAAGGTTGAAGGGCTATCGCCGCATCTTCTCAAGGTTTAAAAACTGGATGTCATGTACCAAGCTTTCCTCAACTTCGCTCTCATCGTGGACATGATTAAGTGTTAACAGGCCCTAGATTCAAATATAGATTAAATAGCTACAGGCACAGAAAATATACCACAATGAGATTTTCTATCTTCAACGCTACCGAAAAAAAGCGAGTGAGAGAACGTGAAAGATCATCTTCAAATACATCAACGGCTTCTACAATCTGCGCCAACACTCAGCCCAGGGATGGAAAAGACTCTTGGCCTTGTAATGAAAGGCCACTTAATTGAGCAATCGGAGCGGCATAAAACCGTGACAAGCCCAGTTATGAGTTCAGAAGGTCCGCGCAGCGGATAAAATTTTCTGGGGGATCATTTGAATGCGCTGAACGCGCTTGCCGAGACCATTCACCGGCTGGGGTCGTGGAAATCAGCCGATGCCGTCGAATGGGAAACCCTGAAATGGGTCGATTGGTTCAACAACCGCCGTCTGCTGCAACCCATCGGAAACATCCCGCCAGCAGAGGCCGAGGAGAAGTTCTATGAACAGTGCAATGAGTTCGACAAAGTTGCGTGAAACGGAGCAATCAGCCTCCGGGAAAATCGGGACGGTTCAATCCGATTTACCAATGACTTTCAGTGCAGCACCGTATGATCGCAATCGATCGGTCACGATTTCATCCGGTTGACCATGTTTACGCATTACTCTTCATAAGAATTTTAGGGCAACTTTCTTGTCACGCTTCTTAGTGACAAAGCTTTCAAGCACTTCCTCTTCGTGATCCATAGCTCGCCATCGATAGTGTCGCTCTCCATTTATCTGCACGAACATTTCATCCAGATGCCGCCGCCACTTGCTGGAGCACATGCCCGCTATGTGCCGCTTTTTGATCTCTGACGCAAACTTCGGACCGAAGCGATGCCACCAGAAACGAACCGCTTCGTGGCTCACATCTATACCTCGTTCGTGAAGCAAATCTTCAACGTTTCGAAGTGAAAGTGGAAGCCTGACATATAGCATTACCGCCAGGGTAATGGTTTCCGGGCTCGTCTTAAAATACTTAAATGTGGATGTTTTCGTCATGGCTGGACGCTAGTTCAATGCCCTACCCGCTTCAACTCAAGTTTTTTTGACAGTACCCTAGGGCCAGATGTGACTGCCCCTGACACCCAGCTCAGAACCGCCAGCTGTAACTCGCGGTGGCGCTCAGCTCTTCGTTGCTGTCATAGCCCAGTTCAAACCCGCCATTGGCGAAGTCCATGCCCAGGAAGACGCGGCCATAGCCGTCCTCGCCGGGGGTGGAGCCTGACAGGCT
>NZ_JBXVVI010000052.1:0-1361 GCF_057219155.1 Roseovarius sp. YIN77 | reverse complement strand
TGCGGGATGGGGTGGATGGCTCCTGCTTCAACCGGCGTCGCAATGCGCCATAGTGCAGTTGTCATGAACTGCTTATGAGAGGAGCCACCCAATGCAAGTTACCACAATCGGCCTGGATTTGGCCAAGAACGTCTTTCAGGTTCACGGGATCACGGCAGATGGGACGGTTGCATTTAACCGCTCTTTGCGGCGCGCTCAGATGTTTACCTTTTTCCAGAAGCTCGAGCCTTGCCTGATTGGCATGGAGGCGTGTGGGTCCAGTCATTATTGGGCGCGTGAACTGAGTAAACTTGGCCACGTCGTGAAGCTGATCGCGCCGGTTTATGTGAAGCCATACGTCAAGCGTGGAAAGTCCGACGCGGCGGATGCAGAGGCGATTTGCGAAGCTGTCACCCGCCCAACAATGCGCTTCGTTGAGGTCAAGTCACCTGAGCAACAAGCTATTCTATCGATTCATCGCGCGCGGGATTTGATTGTTCGGCAAAGGACCCAAACGATTAACATGCTGCGTGGTTTGCTGGCAGAGTTTGGGATTATCTTCGCTCAGGGTGTAGGGCATGCGGTCCGGTTCGCAAAGCGTGCGCATGAGGGGTATTTGCCCGACCTGCCGCAAGCCGCGTGTGATGTCATTATTGACCTGAGTGAACAACTTTTGACCCTTCATGCACGGGTCAATTGGTATGGTCGCCGGATGGCTGCAGCAGCAAAATCCGAGCCGCGTATAGCTTTGCTTGAAACGATACCGGGTATTGGACCGATCACCGCATCTGCAATCGTGGCGACCGTCGGGAGTGGAAAACAGTTCCGAAGTGGTAGAGATTTGTCGGCCTGGCTGGGGCTAACGCCGATCAATAAATCGACCGGCGGAAAAGAGCGTTTGGGACGCATATCAAAGATGGGCGACCGATACATTCGACGGCTTATGGTCGTTGGCATGACATCCCGCATGAAACAGATCAGAGAAAATCCTGAGCGATTTGATCCTTGGTTCGCCGATATATTGCAACGAAAGCCTGCCAAACTTGCCGCCATTGCTATGGCGAACAAAACCGCGCGCATTATCTGGGCTGTGCTCTCGCGAAATGAACCTTACGCGGCACGAACGGTTTGAAACGAAAGAGAAAAACAAGGAGACAGCAAGACCAATGAAGTGATGGCGGACAAGTCAGCCGCGACATCAAGATACCCCGGGCTTTGTCCAGGACGACAACTGTCCGTCTGCGAGAATGGGGACTTGATCAGCGGAAACCATCAAGGCCAGCGGGCTTAAGTTCCGCGCGAACAGGCCGGACACAAGACCGTATCTGACAAATTGCCTATCACCTCGAAAAAAGTCTTGCTTTGCAGGAGACATCCACACA
>NZ_JBXVVI010000051.1:0-1376 GCF_057219155.1 Roseovarius sp. YIN77 | reverse complement strand
GATTCTGTTGAAAAACAACGTGTCGCGAGTGCAGAATGTGTCGCCAGAAAGAATGGCCGCATGCCTTTCTTGTCAGGCTGTTCGCGGTTTCTGCGGTGCAGGAAAGATCTTGGCTAACTTCCGGAGGTTCTGGGCGGTGGCAGCGAGGAGGAATTCGTCGTTTGCGCCGCATGGACCACGTAATCGCAGCCGCCCGAGACCAAGAATGCGTTTGAGATGGGCAAACAGCATCTCGACTTTCTTTCGCAGCTTCATCGAAACTTGGTATTGCTTGGTATTGCTTGGTTCTTGCGATGTCGCGCGCGACCTGCCGGGCGTCTTCATGTTCTTCGCGTGTGATCTTGCGCGCATCCGCATTCGGGCAGCACTTTGGTTTTGAAGGGCAGGCTTGGCAGGTCAGCTTTAAGGCCTGATATTTGGCCACACCCTTGCCGGTCGGGCCACGGTTTGGGTCTGAATAGTTACGGCGAAACTGCTTGAGCGCTTCACCCTCCGGGCAGATATATTGGTTGTTATCGGCGTCCCATTCAAAGTCGGCACGGCTCCAGGTGCCATCGGTTCGCCCGGCTTTATCGATGACCGGAATATGCGGTGCGATCTTGCGATCAACCAGCCAGCCCAACATCGGTCCTGATCCATAGGCTGTGTCCGCAATGATGCGCTCGGGATGGAGACCGAAGCCGTCTTTGACCCGGTCCAGCATCGTGCGTACAGCGCCAACCTCAGCCTGCCGGATCGAGCGTGTCGCCTCCACATCAACGATGACGCTGTGGTCGGTGTCGATCAGGTAATTGGTAGAATAGGCAAAGAACGCAGGGCCTTTGCGGGCCGCAGTCCATTGGCTGGATGGGTCAGAGTGTGATGTGAACTTCGGCTCTACGGGTGTTGCCGCGCCAAAGGCAGCGTCATCTAACACATTGAGATATTCCCGCACGGCACGTGGCGCATCGTCAGGATTGATGGTGTTTCGATCCCAGTCTTCTTTGGCTGTTGAGTTCTGTTTGTTGGCATCCGCCTCAATCAGGCTGGCATCCGCTGCAAACCGTTGGCCGCTGACCAGGCCTTCTGTAATGCTCCGCGCGACGGTCGTCTCAAACAAGTGGCGTAGCAGATCGCTATCCCGGAACCGCCCGTGCCGGTTCTTCGAGAACGTGGAATGATCTGGCACAGGTTCATTCAGATCGAGGCGGCAGAACCACCTGTAGGCCAGGTTCAGATGAACCTCCTCGCAGAGACGGCGTTCAGAACGGATGCCAAAGCAATACCCCACAAGCAGCATCCGGATCAGCAGTTCGGGATCAATCGAAGGACGGCCGGTGTGACTGTAAAAATCCGCCAGATAATGACGGATGTCGCTCAGGTCCACAAACCGATCT
>NZ_JBXVVI010000050.1:0-1500 GCF_057219155.1 Roseovarius sp. YIN77 | reverse complement strand
ATCACTGTTGCGCCTGTTAGCTCTGTGTGCTTATGCTTGCCGACATGGGACTTGTTCAATGACACCTCAGCAGGAAAACGCCCTTCGCAGCATTGCCCGTCAGGCTAATTCTGAAATCAAAAAAAGCCAGACAGCAGTTTCCGGATAAAAACGTCGATGACATTTGCCGTAGCGTACTGAAGAAGCACCGCGAAACGGTAACGCTGATGGGATTCACACCGACTCATTTAAGCCTGGCAATCGGCATGTTAAACGGCGTCTTTAAGGAACGATGAACATGAAAAGCAAAATCATCAGGGAGCTACAGGCTCCTTTTTTATTATTCGCATTCACCCTCAAGCGTATTAACCAACAGTTCAGGGATTAATGAAAGATGGCAGACATCATTGATTCAGCATCAGAAATAGAAGAATTACAGCGCAACACAGCAATAAAAATGCGCCGCCTGAACCACCAGGCTATATCTGCCACTCATTGTTGTGAGTGTGGCGATCCGATAGATGAACGAAGACGCCTGGTCGTTCAGGGTTGTCGGACTTGTGCAAGTTGCCAGGAGGATCTGGAACTTATCAGTAAACAGAGAGGTTCGAAGTGAGCGAAATTAACTCTCAGGCACTGCGTGAAGCGGCAGAGCAGGCAATGCATGACGACTGGGGATTTGACGCAGACCTTTTCCATGAATTGGTAACACCATCGATTGTGCTGGAACTGCTGGATGAACGGGAAAGAAACCAGCAATACATCAAACGCCGCGACCAGGAGAACGAGGATATTGCGCTAACAGTAGGGAAACTGCGTGTTGAGCTTGAAACAGCAAAATCAAAACTCAACGAGCAGCGTGAGTATTACGAAGGTGTTATCTCGGATGGGAGTAAGCGTATTGCTAAACTGGAAAGCAACGAAGTCCGTGAAGACGGAAACCAGTTTCTTGTTGTTCGCCATCCTGGGAAGACTCCTGTTATCAAGCACTGCACTGGTGACCTGGAAGAGTTTCTGCGGCAGTTAATCGAACAAGACCCGTTAGTAACTATCGACATCATTACGCATCGCTATTACGGGGTTGGAGGTCAATGGGTTCAGGATGCAGGTGAGTATCTGCATATGATGTCTGACGCTGGCATTCGCATCAAAGGAGAGTGAGATCGGTTTTGTAAAAGATAACGCTTGTGAAAATGCTGAATTTCGCGTCGTCTTCACAGCGATGCCAGAGTCTGTAGTGTCAGATGATGACCGTACTCAAACATCGGGTTGAGTATTATCTTACTGTTTCTTTACATAAACATTGCTGATACCGTTTAGCTGAAACGACATACATTGCAAGGAGTTTATAAATGAGTATCAATGAGTTAGAGTCTGAGCAAAAAGATTGGGCGTTATCAATGTTGTGCAGATCCGGTGTCTTGTCTCCATGCAGACATCACGAAGGTGTTTATGTAGATGAAGGTATAGATATAGAGTCGGCATACAAATATTCCATGAAATGAATAATTGCCTCTTGAT
>NZ_JBXVVI010000005.1:0-151204 GCF_057219155.1 Roseovarius sp. YIN77 | reverse complement strand
GTCTTTGCCGATCACACTCTGCATATCATCACCACTTGTCAGGCGGGCCCAATGGCCCATCGCACGGCAGAGGCCTTTGCCAAGCAAGGTTTTGCGAATGTGAACTGGATCAAAGGTGGCACCCAAGCTTGGGTCGACGCCGGGTATGAAACTGTTCGGTGAAGATCCACTTGTGAAGAAACAGCATGTTAAAACCAAAAGCACTGCCAAATTGGCGGTGCTTTTCAGTTACCCACATCTGTTGTGTCACTGCTGATTTTCAACAAGGAGCGCTGCCCCTCGCATGCAGAGCCTGCTCAACCCGAGATATTTCGGGCGAAAGGAAGAGGGAGTCACTCCATCCCTTCCAACTCATCAATCATGGCAGAGATCATGCTCAACCCCTTGTCCCAAAACTTGGGTTCAGAGGCATCAAGGCCGAAAGGCGCGAGCAGTTCTTTGTGGTGTTTAGAGCCGCCTGCCTTCAGCATATCAAAATACTTGGCCTGAAAATCGGGGTCGCCTTCGGCGTAGACCGCATAAAGCGCGTTCACCAGCCCGTCGCCAAACGCATAGGCATAGACGTAGAAGGGGGAGTGGATGAAATGCGGGATGTAGGACCAGAAAACCTCAAACCCTTCGGTAAATTCGAACGCAGGACCGAGGCTTTCAGCCTGAACGCTCATCCACAGGACGTTGATGTCCTCGGGTGTCAGTTCTCCGCTCCGCCGGGCGTCATGCAATTTGCACTCAAAATCATAAAACGCGATCTGGCGCACGACGGTGTTGATCATATCCTCGACCTTACCGGCCAGCATCACTTTGCGTTCGGCCTGTGTTTTTGCACCGTCGAGCAGTTTCTGGAAGGTGAGCATCTCGCCAAAAACCGACGCGGTTTCCGCGAGGGTTAGCGGGGTGGAGGACAAGAGCTCCCCTTGACCCGCGGCCAGCACCTGATGCACACCGTGGCCCAGCTCATGCGCCAGTGTCATCACATCGCGCGGTTTTCCCAGATAGTTCAGCATCACGTAAGGATGCACATCGGTGACGGTGGGGTGGGCAAAGGCGCCGGGCGCTTTGCCGGGTTTGACGGCGGCATCGATCCAGCCCTTGTCAAAAAACGGCTCTGCGATTTTGGCCATTTCGGGATCAAAGCCTGCATAGGCGGTCATCACGGTTTCACGCGCCTCATCCCAGTTCACCCGGCGGTCATCCTCCATCGGCAGGGGGGCGTTGCGATCCCATGTGTTCAGCTTTTCCAACCCCAGCCATTTCGCCTTTAACGCATAATACCGGTGACTGAGTTTCGGATAGGCCGCGACCACGGCATTGCGCAGGGCCTCGACCACCTCTGGTTCCACATGGTTGGCCAAATGGCGCGATGCCTGCGGGCTGGGCAATTTGCGCCAGCGATCCTCGATCTCTTTTTCCTTGGCAAGCGTGTTGTGAATGCGGGCGAAAAGCTTGATATTTTCACCAAAGACCCTGGCCAGTTCACGCGCGGCTGTTTCGCGTTTGGACCGATCCTGTTCGGTCATGAAATTCAGCGTCGCCTCCAGGTTCAGCTCTTCCCCATCAATGGTGAAGGTCAGGCCTGCCATGGTTTCATCAAAAAGCTTGTTCCAGGCGGACGCCCCCACTGACGATTGATCATGCAGGAACTGTTCCAATTCATCCGACAGCTGGTGCGGCTTCATAGCGCGGATGCGATCAAAGATCGGTTTGTAACGGGCAAAGTCCGCATTCTGGGCAAACAGAGCCGACAAGTGATCATCGTCCAGACGGTTGATTTCCAGCGTGAAAAACACCATCCGCCCGGTGAAATCAGTGATCTGTTCTTCGCAGTTCTGCATGAACTGGGCGCGGGTGCCGTCCATCGTATTTTGGTAATAGCGCAGACCAGCAAAGGACATGATCCGGCCCGCCGTGCCGTTGATCGCCTCATACTCCTGAACACATTTCACGAAACCGGCGGCATCCAGATCGGCCAATTTGCCCGCATAGGTTTCTGCAAATGTCGTACAGGCCCCATCCAGCCATTCCATATCGTGTGACAGTTCCGGCGCGTCCTCCCCCGCGTAAAGATCCTCCAAATTCCATTCCGGCAAATCGCCCAGATTATCCGCGCCACCAGCGGCGTTGGCATCAAAGGTGCGGGCGGGGAAAGCGGGGCGGAAAAACTGCATGAAAACCTCTTAGCGTTCGACTTGAGTGGCAGATAGGCACGGGGGTGCAGCGGACGCAAGGCATGGGCTGGAAAATTCGCGTGATCCGGTCAGCTATGCGCCGCGAAAAAGGCGCAGGTTTCGTCATAGATGCGATCGCGCAGCTCGGGG
Source organism: Roseovarius sp. YIN77 (assembly GCF_057219155.1). Taxonomy (NCBI): domain Bacteria; kingdom Pseudomonadati; phylum Pseudomonadota; class Alphaproteobacteria; order Rhodobacterales; family Roseobacteraceae; genus Roseovarius; species Roseovarius sp. YIN77. Next base: position 148,889 of record NZ_JBXVVI010000005.1, on the reverse strand, counting down.
CGTTCAAAAAACACCTCGTGCTCTCCTCGTTCCAAAACCTCCAGCCGCCCACTGGGCCAGCGGGTCATGATGGAATGAATGGCGCTGGGGTCAACTATGCGTTCATTGGTGCCCAGCCATGTCAGGACTGGGGTGCCGGGTAAAGGTATTTGGCGGAACTCACGGCATTCCACCAGTGCCTCGTATAGCCAACCAAGCGAAGCTCCCCCCAGGGCAAATTCCGGATACATGTGCAACTGGCGCTGCATATAGGCGAACATGTCTGGATCGGTGGTCAGTTCGTTGTCATCAAAAGCGGCGGTGGCGACATAGCTTTCACCGGATTTACCGGGGATATAGCGGTGGGAAAAGCCCAGCTTTTTTGACAACCAGCCCGCAACCCAGGCCTGCGGGCGTTTATGCGCGGGCATCAGAATGTCCCACATCGGCGCGCTGAAACAGGCCGCCGTGACCGGAAGGCCCAATGTCAGGGCCCGCAGGCCGATGGCCCCGCCCATCGAATGGGCCATCAGAAACCAAGGCTTAGGCAAATCCAGATCGTTCAACGCCCCCAGCACCGCAACCACATCCAACTGATAATCGGAAAAGCGGGTGACATGCCCAACATTCCGGTCAGCGGTCAGCCGGTCAGCAATGCCCTGCCCGCGCCAGTCGATGGCAATGGACCCATAACCGCGTGCGGCAAATTCGGCGGCCACCCGGCCATATTTTTCCACCATTTCTGTCCGGCCGGGGAACATCAGGACCGTGCCCTTGTCCCCGCCGGGCCAAATCCCCAGCCGAATGCGCACGCCATCACTGGCGGTCAGCCAGAAGGCTTTCCCGCCATCTGGTCCCTCGGCGATGTCGGTGTGATAGGGGGCAGGTGTCATCCGTCAGGCCAGCAAACCGCCCAGTTTCATCGCGGCGCCCATATCGCCATCAACCGAGAGCTTGCCCGACATGAAGGCGGCGGTAGGATTCAGCTCACCTTCCAATATTGCCTGAAACGTATCGGCATCGGCAGACAGGGTCACATCCGTTTCCTCGTCGGAGGCGCGCACGCCGTCGCTGTCGATCACAATCGCGCCTTCGCCTTCGATCGCGAACTTGGCGCTGCCGTCAAATGTGCCCGACAGTTTGTCCTGAAGCGCGGCAATGGCGCTGTCGATAAGTGAGCTCATGAAAATTCCTCCGGGTTAAGCCCGGGCAGGTTCGCATTTTGCAAATCTTGCCCTATGTTGATTGTGATATGAGCGTATTTTTCCAAAGAAACAAACCTGCCGTCGCGGCACTTCTCGTGTTTTTTACCATCTGTGCCCCTGTGGCTGCGGATGAGGCCCCGGCGGAGCTGTTTGAGGCGCTTGTTGCTGCCGATGCCGAGGCGGCGGAAATCATTGCCCAAGACATCCGGGACCATTGGGCACAATCCGGGTCAGACACGATAGATCTGCTGTTGGAACGCGGCCGCCGGGCGCTTGATGCGGGCGACACGCGCGTGGCTATCGAACATTTGACCGCGCTGACCGATCATGCCCCGGATTTTGCCGAGGGCTGGCATACCCGCGCGCAGGCCTACTTCACGGCGGAATTGATTGGCCCGGCATTGGGGGATCTGGAACAGGCCCTGGCCCTGGAACCCAATCATTTTGATGCGATGGTCGGAGTGGGGATCATTCTGGAAATGACCGGCGCAAATCAGGACGCGCTGGACGTCTATTATATGGTCCGGGCTATACATCCGCATCACCCTGAATTAGCACCGGCGATAGAGCGGCTGGAATCCCAGCTACAGGGTCAGGACATCTAAGACAGGTCAGACATCGGAATGCGCGAGGCAACGATCACGGCCGTTCTGGGGCCGACCAATACCGGCAAAACCCACTATGCCATTGAACAGATGCTGGCCCATCGCACCGGGGTGATCGGCCTGCCCTTGCGCCTGTTGGCGCGCGAGGTTTATGACCGGATCAAATCCATGCGCGGCCCGAATGTCGTGGCACTGATCACCGGCGAAGAGCGGATCGTACCGGACCGGGTGCAATATTGGGTCTGCACGGTCGAGGCGATGCCCGAAGGGCTGGGTGTCGATTTTCTGGCGATTGATGAAATCCAGCTTTGCGCTGATCCCGAACGTGGCCATGTCTTTACCGACCGGCTGCTTCGGTCGCGGGGCCTGCATGAGACGCTCTTTCTGGGGGCCGCGACGATGAAACCCGCAATCCGTGATCTGGTGCCCGACGCACAGTTCATGACCCGCGAGCGGTTTTCAGAGCTGACCTATACCGGGTCCAAGAAAATCAGCCGCATGCCCGCACGCAGTGCGATTGTCGGATTTTCCGTCGAAAACCTCTATGCCATTGCCGAATTAATGCGCCGTCAAAAAGGCGGGGCCGCGATTGTGATGGGCGCGCTTTCACCCCGCACCCGAAATGCGCAGGTGGAGCTCTATCAAAACGGCGATGTTGACTATCTGATCGCCACCGACGCGATCGGCATGGGGCTGAACCTGGACATTGACCATGTCGCCTTTTCCGCCACAACGAAATTTGATGGCCGCCGGATGCGACCGCTGGCCCCCAACGAACTGGCACAAATCGCAGGTCGCGCCGGTCGGCATATGAACAACGGCACCTTTGGCGTAACCGGTGAGGCGGGCGAGCTGGACGCGGAAACTGCAGCGGCCATCTGCGACAACCGATTTACCCCCTTGAAGGTGCTGCAATGGCGCAATCCATGGCTGGAATTTGGCACGGTTGAGCGGTTGATCGCGTCGTTGGAACAGCCCACGGATGACCCGCGCCTGATGCGGGCGCGGGAGGCCGATGATCTGTCGGCGCTAAAAGCAATATCGGGACAGACAGAGATTCGCGACCGATTGCAGGGGGCGCCGGATGTGCGGCTTTTGTGGGATGTGTGCCGCATTCCCGACTTCCGCGATATCTCCAAGGCCGAACATGCGGCCATGTTGCAGCAGATATTCGCCTATCTGCACGATCAGGGCCGGGTGCCAACCGATTGGTTCGCCCGACAGATCAAACGGCTCGATAACAGTCGCGGCGATATAGATGCATTGTCCAAAAGATTGGCCTTTATTCGCACTTGGACCTATGTCGCGCAGCGAAAGGGATGGATTGATGACGAAAACCATTGGCGCGGCGCGACTCGCGCGGTAGAAGACCGCCTGTCAGATGCCTTACATCAGGCCCTGACTCAAAGATTTGTTGACCGGCGCAGTTCAGTTTTGATGCGCCGGTTGAAGCAGAAGGAGCGGCTCGTGGCCGAAGTAAGTAAAGAGGGTGAAGTGTCCGTCGAAGGTGAATTCGTCGGGCGGATCGAAGGGTTCCTGTTTAGCCAGGACAGCAAAGCGTCCCCGGAACAGGCAAAGACCCTGCGCGCCGCGGCCTACCAGGCGCTGGCACCAGAATTTCACCTGCGGGCGGATCGGTTCTATAACGCCCCCGATACCGAAATCGATTTCACCGATCAGGGTGGATTGATGTGGGGTGATCAGGCCGTGGGCAAGTTGGTCGCGGGTGACGAGGCCCTGAAACCACGCGTCGTGCCCTTTGTTGATGAAGAGGCCGGTGACGACGTGGCGCAAAAAGTGACCCGCCGCTTGCAGCATTTTATCGATCGCAAGATTGCGGCGCTGTTTGAACCGCTGTTCAACATCCAGCATGATGAGGAACTGTCCGGTCTGGCCCGTGGCTTTGGCTTTCGCATGATCGAGGCTTTGGGCCTGATCCCGCGCGATCAGGTGATGGGAGAGGTCAAAGAACTGGATCAGGACGCCCGTGGAGCCTTGCGCAAACACGGGGTGCGCTTTGGTCAGTTTACGATCTTCATGCCACTTCTTTTGAAACCGGCACCGACCCGTCTGCGCCTGTTGTTGTGGTCGCTGCGCGAAGGGCATGATGAGTTTTCCGAAAGCCCACCGCCCGGTCTGGTCACAATCCCGACCGCCAAGGGGTCCCATCCCGGGTATCATCTGATGTCGGGCTATCGACAGGCTGGCGAACGGGCGATCCGCGTTGATATGCTGGAACGCCTGGCGGATCTTTTGCGGGCAGAGGACAGCCGCGGCGGCTTTGAAGCGAGCCCAGATATGCTGTCAATCACCGGCATGACGCTGGAACAGTTCGCTGATTTGATGCAGGGGCTGGGCTATGCCGCTGAACGCGGTGAGCGCGAGAAGGTGAAACCGGAACCCGTTGCTGAGGCCACGACAAAAGCGACCGGCACCGCCCCGGATGCACCCCAAACCCCGGCCGACACCACAGCACGGGCTGCCCCGGCACAGATTGATGCAGAGGCCGAAGCACCTGCCGAAACTGACGCGCCAGCAGAGACTGCACCTGTTGACGAGGCCACTACAGAACCTGCCAGCAACGAAGAGGCTGGCCCCGAGATCGAAGTCTTTTACAGCTTCACCTGGGCGCGGCGCAGGCCGAACCAACAGGGCGAACGTCGTGGTGGCAAACCACAAGGCCAAAATCAGGGCAGGCCACGCGGCAAACCCAAGGGCAAACGCCCACCCCAACAGCAGGGTGCGCGCAGCTATCAGGCCAAGCCGCAGAAGAAAGACCGGATCGACCCGGACAATCCCTTTGCCGCCGCATTGATGGGGCTGAAGGACAAGAACTAAGTTGTCTGACGGCCCGACCATGCGTGTCGACAAATGGCTGTGGCACGCGCGATTTTTCAAAACCCGCGCGCTGGCCACCGGGCTGGTATCGGCAGGGCATCTGAGGATCAATTCTCAGCATGTGGGAAAACCCGCGCATGCGGTTAGAATCGGAGATGTTCTGACTTTCCCGCAGGCGCGGCGCGTCCGCGTGGTCCGGGTTCAGGCCCTGTCCACCCGGCGTGGCCCAGCGCCCGAGGCGCGAGAGCTTTACGAGGATTTGTCACCACCCACCGATGATACGCCCCCGGCCCCTTCTTTTGACGGAAAGGGTCGCCCGACCAAGAAAGATCGCCGAAAATTGACCCAATCGCGCCGCTCAGAGCTTGAATGAGCCGCCAGTCTGGACTAGCTAGACCCTAAGACCTCAACTCCGGGTACACCACATGACCTATATCGTGAATGATGCATGCATCGCCTGCAAATACACCGACTGCGTGGAAGTCTGCCCCGTAGACTGCTTCTACGAAGGTGAAAACATGCTGGTCATCCACCCGGATGAATGTATCGACTGTGGGGTTTGCGAACCAGAATGCCCCGCAGACGCGATCCGCCCGGATACAGAGCCGGATACAGAAGAGTGGGTTGAGTTTAACCGCAAATACGCGGAGCTTTGGCCCGTCATTGTGACCAAGAAAGATCCCCTCCCCGAAGCCGAAGAGCGCGATGGCGAAGACGGCAAGCTGGAGAAGTATTTTTCTGAGGCACCGGGCGAAGGCGGGTGATTCGCGACTGACCTCACGTCAATCATCTAACTGATCTACATTTTTACCGAATTTCGGCGATTTCGGCGCTCTTGAAATGCAATTTGGCGCATGTGCTGCAGTGCGGCACTTTTTTTGGGCGCAATTTTGTGTTATATTTCTGTTGCAAAGAAACACAGAGACCTGTCACCAGCCCGTGGGCCACTCCCACTGGATGGATTATTTGGCGCAAAATCTGATCGTGTGGGAAATCGATTTTTCCGCCGGGGATTTGTCGCTGCATTGTCAGGTCTAACCAGGAAGATGTGACTCTATGAGTAAATCGAAGAAACCAGAGTTTCACCCGAACGAATTTGTTGTCTATCCCGCTCACGGGGTTGGCAAGATCATTTCGATCGAGGAACAGGAAATTGCCGGGATTGAGCTGGAACTGTTCGTCATCTCGTTTGAGAAAGACAAGATGACCCTGCGCGTTCCCACCCATAAGGCGACAGAGATCGGGATGCGGTCGCTGTCCTCCCCTGATGTGGTGGCCAAGGCGATGACCACGCTGAAAGGCAAGGCCAAGGTCAAACGCGCCATGTGGTCGCGCCGCGCCCAGGAATACGAACAAAAGATCAACTCTGGCGATCTGATTGCCATCGCAGAGGTTGTTCGCGACCTGCACCGCAATGACGAACAGCGCGAACAAAGCTATTCCGAGCGTCAGCTTTATGAGGCCGCACTGGATCGTCTGACCCGCGAAATCGCCGCCGTATCCGGCGGGGATGAGGCCAACGCCCAACGCGAGGTTGGCGAGGTTCTGATGTCTCGCGCCGCCTGATCTTGGTGAAAAAAACCTATTGGAAAGCCGCCCCTGAACCGGGCGGCTTTTTTCATATTCAGCAGCTATGCGGCTATTGCAATTCGGGAATGCGGAATCAGAAGTTGTGTGCAGCACGTCCAGGTCCTATCTGCAGGTCAACCCCGAAACAGGTCGGGTCTCTCGAACAAAAGGACTACTGATATGACTTCCCATGTTGCTGCAATCGCTCATTCCACCCCTCTTGGTGCGCGCTTTGTTTTGCGCGTTGTGAATGTCTTTGAAACTCTGGTTCAGTCCGTTGTACGCTGGAACGAAGAGCGCCAGACCCGCATCATCCTGATGAGCCTGTCTGACGAGATCCTGTCCGATATCGGTGCAGAGCGTCCGTTCCGCTACTGAGAATTTTCACAAGGTGCACCTGTGATCAGGGGTCGCGTTGCGACCCCTTTTTCATGTCCAGATCACACATAGCGATATCAGGATCGCCATTTCTGAAATCTGTTGCGATGCGCCAAGAATGTCGCCGGTTTGCCCACCGATTTTGCGTGCCGCGATCATCGCCCAAATAGTACTGACCACCCCCACCGCGATCAGCAGCCAAACGATCTGAAAACCGATCGTCAACAGACCCAGAAACAAGGCCACCACAAGGGCCAAACCAACAGACTGTGGTGGCGGCGTGCCGACCCCAGCCGATAATCCGCTGCGGCGCGCAGGCGGCAGCCAGACCATCAGCCCCACCATCGGTAGCCGTGACAGGGCCGCAATCCCGATCAGGGCGATCAGACCAAATCCCGCGGATAAAAGTGCACTTAACGCGCCCCACCGGATCAAGAGCGACAGGATCAAGGCCAGCACCCCATAAGTGCCGATGCTACTATCCTTCATGATCTCCAACCGGCGGTCACGTTCCCAGCCGCCCCATAGCCCATCAAAACTATCGGCCAGCCCGTCCTCGTGCATGGCACCGGTGATGACGATCATCGTGCTCAGGATCAGCGCGGCCTGAACGGCGGCAGGCAGCGCTCCGGCACCCCATCCGATCAGCGCTGCGATCAGCCCGACAATGGCCCCGGCAACCGGATAGGCCCAAGCCGATTCCGGCCCGGTTTTGACATGCTGAAATCGCCGCCAGGGAACCGGCAGGCGGCTCAGCAATCCAGTCGCGCAGGTGATATCAGCAAGGGTCTTTTCGATCACGTCGGAATTCTGTCGGTTTTTGGGTCTGAAACCGCGCTCCGCGGCTTTTCTTCTGCCACTCAAGCGTTAAACAGTTCCGGGGATGTGATCAATGAGGCAGTGATGACCGACGCGCTTAATTCGCTAACAGATTTTCGTAACCGGCTGGCCTCAGCGCCCGCACCTGACGCAACCGCGCGCGCCGGGGCAGAAGCGCGCAATAGCCAACTGACCAAGCCACCACATTCGCTGGGCCGGTTGGAAGATCTGGCCATCTGGTATGCGGCTTGGCGCGGCACCGATCGGCCCGTGATCGAACACCCGCAAGTGGTGATCTTTGCCGGCAATCACGGGGTAACGGCGCAGGGGGTTTCGGCCTTCCCTGCCGAGGTGACCGAACAAATGGTCCTGAACTTTCAACATGGCGGGGCTGCCATCAATCAGCTGTCTGGTGCCTTTGGCGCAACGCTGGATGTCCACGCCCTGTCACTGGATCGCCCGACCGCCGATTTCACTCAAGCCCCGGCGATGGACGAGGCAGAATTGCTAGAGGCGCTCAACACCGGCTGGCAGGCTGTGGATACTGGGACTGATTTGCTGGTCGTGGGCGAAATGGGCATTGGCAACACCACATCCGCGGCGGCAATCGCGCTGGCGCTGTTTGGCGGCGACGCCGAAGATTGGGTCGGGCGCGGTACAGGCGTCGACGATGCAGGTCTTGCCAACAAGGCCCGCGTGGTGCGCGAAGGCGTCGCACTGCTCCAGACCGATGATGCGCTGGGTGTTCTACGTTGTCTGGGCGGGCGCGAAATCGCGGCCATGTGCGGGGCCATGGCCCGGGCGCGTGTCGATGGTATCCCGCTTTTGATCGACGGGTTCATTGCGACCTCTGCAGCCGCCGTTTTGAACAGGTTGGGGACAGGGCTTCTGGATCATGCACAAGCCGCACATCTGTCCGCCGAAGGGGCGCACTACCGCATGTTGGCCGCCATCGGCAAGGACCCGATCCTGAACATGGGCATGCGGCTTGGCGAAGGGTCCGGCGCCGCGCTGGCCATCGGTATCCTGAAAGGTGCTGTCGCCTGTCATTCCGGCATGGCGACCTTTGCCGAGGCGGGCGTGTCCGACGGCTGAGACGCCTCAACAAGTGACAATGATCCCCAAAAAGACATCAACCCAGCTTTTTGCGATTACAGATGCATTCACCAATTCGGTGATATAGCCTTTGGAAAAGGCATATCACCGAGGCCCCCATGACCGACCTGACCCAAGCCCTGATCGACCACCTGCCCAAGGCGGAACTGCATTTGCATATCGAGGGCACGTTAGAGCCACAAATGATGTTGGATATGGCCAAACGCAATGGGGTCGCCCTGCCCTATGCCAATGTCGAGGAAGTCAAGAACGCCTATGAATTTGACAACCTTCAGGACTTTCTCGATCTCTACTATCAGGGCATGTCGGTTCTACTGACCGAACGGGATTTCTATGACCTGACCTGGGCCTATTTGGAACGGGTGCATGCCGACCGCCTGACCCATGTGGAGCTGTTCTTTGATCCCCAAGCCCATACCGATCGCGGCGTGGCCTTTGAAACGGTGCTGGGCGGGATCACCTCGGCCTTGCAAGACGCCAAGAAACAGATGGGTATAACATCAAAACTGATCATGTGCTTCCTGCGCCATTTGCCGGAGGATCAGGCGTTCGAGGCACTGGATTGCGCCTGCAAGCACAAGGATCACATCTTTGGCGTTGGGCTGGACAGTTCAGAAATGGGTCATCCGCCCAGCAAGTTTGCCCGCGTGTTTGAGGCCGCCAGGAAAGAGGGCTTTACCCCCGTCGCCCATTCCGGCGAGGAAGGCCCGGCAGACTATGTCAAAGAGGCGCTGGATATCCTGAAAATTGAACGGCTCGATCACGGCAACCACGCGCTGGATGACCCAGCCCTGACCGCGCGGCTGGCCAAACAACAAACCCCCCTGACCATGTGCCCGATTTCCAATTGGCGGCTGAAGGGGATTGCCAACCTGTCCGATGCCCCTGTGAAACGCGCGCTGGATGCCGGGTTGCTGGTCACCATCAATTCCGATGATCCGTCCTATTTCGGTGGCTACCTGAACGACAATTACCGCGCCATGGTCGAACATCTTGGCCTGACCGAGGCCGAGGTGATCCAACTGGCCAAAAACTCCTTTGCCGCGTCTTTCATCAGTGATGCGGAAAAACAGGTGCAGTTAGATAAGATTGACAGCCAGATCGACAGTTTGCGAAAGGCGTAGCGGCCTATTCCATCCGAATGACGGATTTATCAATCGCCAGCATGTAACCGCGGCGGGCGATGTTTTTGACCAAAAGCTCACTGACCATTTGATTGCCCAGCGTGTCACGCAGGCGTTTGATGCGGGTGGCGCCGGCGGCCTCGTCACAATCGGCGGCGTCGCGACCTGATATCATGCCCTCGATCTCTGCCCCGGTCAGCATGTCGTCATCCATCCGCGCCTCTGCCAGCACCGACATGGTTTCCAGCGCCGCGTCGGTCAGTTTAAAGGCCATATTGTTCAGGTAGACGGATTTCTCCTCCCGGCTGATCAGCAGGGAATTGACCTGAATACCGGTGCGTTCGATTTCGGACATGCGGCGGTTGAGCCCCAGGATCGTGACCAGAAACGCCAGGGCCGCGATCATCATGGCGGTTGCAAAGACCAGCAGGACAAAGATGACCATGCGGTAAGAGGTCAGCGTATCGGCAAAGGCTGTCCCGGACTGGGCCAGAATCTCCAACAGCTTAATTTCGGCCTGCTGGGTCAGATCGTTTTCGACAAAGATCCGTTCAACCCGGACATTGAACGCATTGGCATCAGGCAGGCGCGCAAACAGCAGCACAGCCGCCACCAGAAGAATGGCCACAATGGCAGCGATACCGGCAATGATGATACGATTGCCGCTAAACTTGCCGTGTCTGGGTTCTGATATCTTGTCCAAACCTCTGGTCCCCGAATTGTTTGGCTATATTTGACCTTGGTCCCCTATGTCTGGTCAAGCAACCCCTGATCACGCTTTCAGGATCACCCGCACCAGATCGATACCCAATGTCAAAATTTCAGGAAAAACGCGCCCGCCCGTCCCCGGCGCGAATTTAATCCGCCTTCGTCAAAGAACGCGTTGACCTCTAACAGCTGCCAACCCCCGCGCGACAGGCGGCGTTCAATGTTGCGCGCGGCCCTATTGCGGTCGTTGCAGGCATTATCCGGCAGCTCCACCACCCCATAATGGAGTTTCAGCGGGCTGTCTTGCTTGGCCTTATAGTCAGCATAGCACGCGGCAGAGGCCGGTGCGGCGCAACAAATGGCGAGAAATGTTATCACGGTTTTCATCATGGCCCGACAATGGCGGTGCAGGGCCGGATATTCAATAACAATGCGCCGCTCTGACCTGCGATATCCGATAACACCCGGTCGATATTGTTTGTCAGACCGACCCTGACCCATCCTTTCCCCATCACAGATTTTTCGATCGGACCGCACCGCCCGATCCCGGACAAGAAAGGAAACAAGAGATGAGAAAAGGGTTTATCGCAACAATACTTGCCATCGCGCTGGCCGTCACCGGGGCCAGCACCATTCAGGCCCGCGCTGATGCTGATGATGTGGCTGGCGCATTGCTGGGCCTAGCGATCATCGCCGGGATCGCCGCCGCGATTGATGATGACGATGACAAGGGCCGGGTCGAACGCCGCCATCATGATCACTATCGCTATAACGACTACAGTCATCGCAATAACTATCGCGATGGTCGTCATCGCCGCCATGCCAAAGTGTTGCCAGTTCGCTGTCAGCGAACCTTTGAAACCCGTCGCGGGGATCGTCTGGGCTTTGCCCGCCGCTGTTTGAACCGTCACGCCGAACAACTGAACCTGCCGCGTCATTGCCTACGCGAAGCCCGTACAGACCGTGGCTGGCGCCAGTTTTACGGCAAACGCTGCCTGATCCGTGACGGTTATCGCGTCAGCGGAAACGGAAACCGCAGAAGCAGCCATTGGAACTAAGAGATCGAGCAGAAGGTCCAGCAAATGGACCCAAGGTAAGTAATGAGTGATTCAGTCACAGTGTTTACAGAGTAACTTGGTACTCAGATGCGGCCAAACGTCCCCGGCCGCATCTGAACGGCGGGAAGGGCATCCCCAGATCCTTCCCGCCTTTTTCCTTGCATCCGGATGGCGGGCGCGGTTCAAAGCCTCATGCAAGACAATTATCCGAATTTTGAGTTTGAAGAGGCCGCCCGCGCCAAGGGATTTATCCGCATCGCCGGCGTGGACGAGGTCGGTCGCGGCCCGCTGGCGGGCCCGGTGACAGCCGCGGCAGTGGTGCTGGATATCACCTGCCTGCCCGAGGGCCTGAACGATTCCAAAAAACTGACGGCCAAGCGGCGCGAGGTACTGGCCCCGGAAATTGAACGGGTCGCAGATACCTCTATCGCCCATGCCAGCGTCGAAGAGATTGACGAGATCAATATCCTCCATGCCTCGATGCTGGCCATGCGCCGGGCGATCGAGGGGCTATCCATCATCCCGGATTTCGTGCTGATCGACGGCAACCGGATGCCACCCAACCTGATCATGCCTGGACAAGCAGTGGTCAAAGGGGATGCCAAATCACTGTCGATTGCCGCCGCATCAATCGTTGCCAAACAGGCGCGCGACAAAATCATGTGGGATTTGGCGCAACAGTTCCCCGGCTATGGATGGGAAACCAATGCCGGTTACCCCAGCACTGTGCACAAGAAGGCACTCCTAAATTTGGGGGTCACCCCACACCATAGACGTTCGTTTAAACCGGTACACAACATCTTGTATCAAGAGAAAATCGTAAGTGACTGATTCAAAAAAGAATTTGACGGCGAATCAGCTTTGACTCATCTTGGACCCAACAAATCAGCACGGCAAACGTGCGAATGCAGAGGCAGAGATGAAAACGAAAACCGGTACAAAAGGGGCTGTGAAATTGCCCCTGAACGAAATAATTGCGGGCGATTGCATTGAGGTCATGAACAGCCTTCCCGAAGGCTCCGTCGACCTGATTTTCGCCGATCCGCCCTATAACCTTCAGCTGAAGGGGGAATTGCACCGTCCGGATAACAGCCAGGTCGATGCAGTGGATGATCACTGGGATCAGTTCGCCTCTTTCAGCGCCTATGACCGGTTCACCCGCGATTGGCTGAAGGCCGCGAAACGGCTGCTAAAACCCAATGGTGCGATCTGGGTTATTGGGTCCTATCACAATATTTTCCGTGTCGGCACGGCGCTGCAGGATGCCGGATACTGGATCTTGAACGATGTCGTCTGGCGTAAATCCAATCCAATGCCGAACTTTCGCGGCATGCGCCTGACCAATGCCCATGAAACGATGATCTGGGCCTCCAAGGAAGAAAGCGCAAAATACACCTTTAACTACGAGGCGCTGAAAGCCCTGAATGAGGGCGTGCAGATGCGATCTGACTGGGTGCTGCCGATCTGTAATGGTGGTGAACGCCTGAAAGACGACAATGGCGACAAGGCCCATCCAACACAAAAACCCGAAAGCCTGCTGCACCGAGTATTGGTTGGATCGACCAACCCCGGCGACGTGGTGTTGGATCCGTTCTTTGGCACCGGCACCACGGGGGCGGTGGCCAAGAAACTCGGCCGCAACTTCATCGGGATCGAGCGTGAAGAGGCCTATCGCAAGGTGGCCGAGAAGCGCATCAAAAACACCCGTAAATTTGACCGTGAATCGTTGCAGGTCACGACATCCAAACGCGCCGAACCGCGCGTGCCCTTTGGTCAGGTGGTCGAACGCGGCATGCTCCAGCCCGGCGAAGAGCTGTATTCCATGAACAACCGGCACAAGGCCAAGGTCCGTGCCGATGGCACGCTGATCGGCGATGATGTGAAGGGATCGATCCATCAGGTCGGTGCCGCGCTGGAAGGCGCGCCAAGCTGCAATGGCTGGACCTACTGGTGTTTCAAACGCGACGGCAAACGGGTGCCAATTGACATCCTGCGCCAACAAATTCGCGCCGAAATGGCCGAACGACCGAATTGATAAAGTTTACCGAAGTACCGCCAGTGCCCAGGGAAGCCAGGGCACAACCTTGCCCCGCCAGTCTGGCGGGGCTTTTTTTGACAGGCAGCCGAACCATGGGAACTCAGCTAGTCATGCAACGAGCTGAACTAAAACTGGATTACTGCTTACGGCGCGACTAAAGATGGTAATAAAAAAGCCCACACTATCCAGAGCAGAGTCGTTGATCACCAATAACAGATCCAAGTCTATGACTTATCGTCGTGATATCGATGGGTTGAGAGCCATCGCGATCTCAGTAATTATCCTTTTCCATTTCGGCATCAATGAGCTGGCCGGAGGATATATCGGTGTCGATGTATTTTTTGTCATCAGTGGGTTCTTGATTACGAAGATGGTGCTCAGGGATGTCGAAAACGGTACGTTTAGCTATCGTGACTTCTACATGGGTCGCCTGCGTCGGCTTGGTCCAAGCTTATTTGCTGTGCTGGGGCTTACACTGATTGCAGGATATTTTCTTTTATCTGCTCTTCATTACGAAGAACTGGCGACTTCTTCATTAGCTGCCGTGATTTCCGCATCAAACATCTTGTTCTGGCAACAAACTGGGTATTTTGATACCAGTTCCATTTTCAAACCTCTCCTACACACGTGGTCTTTGTCTGTAGAGGAGCAGTTTTATCTGGTTTGGCCCACTACCCTGATCCTGATGTACAGCGTTTCCAGTTTGCGTATTCGTGCATTTATTTTAGTTTCTGTTTCGGCATCTAGTTTGCTTGCGACCGAACTTTTCCTAGATACCGATCCGTCCGGCGCATTCTTCCTGCCCGTCTTCAGAGTATATGAGTTTTCGTTCGGCGCCGCTCTTGCGATGTTTGGCCTGACAGCGCGCCATGGATCAATCGCTCATGTTGCGTCGATTTTTGGTATCGCAACCATAATCATTGCCAGTGTATTTTATAGCGAGGACCTGCGTTTTCCAGGAACCAGCGCCTTGTTGCCATGTTTTGGTGCCGCCCTGATTATATATTCAGGGCCGAATGCGATCGTGAATAGAGCGTTATCGACTCAGCCTATACGTTATATAGGATGGATCAGCTATTCCTTGTACCTCGTGCATTGGCCAATAGTTGTTTACTACGCCTATTTGTTTGATACACCCAATACAGTTTCCGAAGCCTTGTTACTTTTGGTGCTTTCCATAGGTCTCTCAGCATTCCTTTATCACTATGTTGAAACGCCATTTCGAAAAAAGACCAATGGTAGGTTCTGGCAGTCCAACAAAAGGCTTAGTGTCGCATCACTAAGCGGGGTAATTGTTGTCACCGTTGCAAGTTGGGTAATCTATGACAGGGATGGATTGCCAAGCCGCTCCCCTCCCTCAATTCAAAACCTTCTGGTCGCAGTTGCCCAAGGCAAGAAACAGCGAGATGTTGGGATAAGAAATCACATCTGCCACATCACCGAAGAGTCTACCCAACAAACGTTGTTAGACTTTATGAGGTGCCTGCCAAAGGATTTGAACGATACAATTGTAGTTATGGGTGACAGTCATGCCGCGGATGTCTGGATGGGGCTAGTTCAAGCTTACCCCAACCGAGATTTCGTTCAGTTTACCGGAGATGGCTGTAGTTATTCGCGCGCAAATTCACCGAATGGTTATTGTGCAAAACTAGAAGAGATTGCTGTTGAGTGGATATCTGACAACGTTGATGGGATTACAGCCATTGTCTATTCCCAACGCGGGGCATTCATCATGAATGGTGACCCTGAGAAGGGTGTGGAAAGCATACAACCTGATAGAAGTCGTATGGATCTCCTAGGGACAAATTTGGAAAGCCTTGCCGAAATAGGTATTCCGGTATTCTTTTGGGGTCCGCGCGCTGAACTTTACCCTGTTATGCAAGTTGTTGCAGCCAGAAGTTCGGAATTGGGAGCTATCAATGAACACTATCGAAAGGCGGATTTCTCAGCATTCCAGACTCTAGATAAGGACCTGAGACTTTTGTTTGCCAATCATCCCGTTCATTATGTCTCCAGCATTGAACCTCTATGCACTCCATTTTGCCCGGCAATATCATCTGACGGGACTCCGGTTTTTGTGGATTACGGTCATTGGAGTCCAAATGGCGCTGCACTGGTTGTTGAACAAGTGATAAAAAGCTCAGACACCCTCCGTACAATTCTACCAACAATATTGGCTTCGGAGATTGAGTGATCAGTCCGTCTTGTTACATCACTAGCGAAAGAGCCCTAAACCGTTTTTCACGTCAGATCATCAGCACTCGATCTAGCACAGATCAGTGTTTCCCTGACAATTGCGGTCCAAACATTACGCCACTGCCCACAATTCAAGCTTCAGTAACACCGATAGTAATGTTCCGTGGCGCCGCTGGTCAGCACGCGGGTATCAACATATTCCGGACTTTTGCCCATGCTACCGCAATGGCGTGACGCTTGGGTTTGGGTCATGGTCAGCGCCATGACCGGGGCGGTGCCTTTGCCAGTGACATAGGTCACACCGGCACTGTTTTGGCTTACGGCTTCCGGCTTGCCAGAAACACAACCCGCAAGGGCTGCAAGCCCCACGATAATCAAAGCTTTTTTCATTGTCCTGCCATTCCTCTGCGCCCCGCGGCAAAAAGGTTAACGCAATAAATTGGCAAGAATAGGGCAGGAAATATCGATCTAATCCTTTGAAATATCACCACTTTCTATGATCGCGGCTGCGAATTCATCAAAGGCACGGCTCCAGGCTGTCTCTATACGCGCATTGAAATCCTCCCCCATCGCTTCGCGCAATGTGTCGATCAGCGCCGCGCGCATCGGATCAAAATCCCTGGCTTTTACCCCCATCATCGCATGCGCCCTGCCCAGTTCAGCAAAGCGGTCCTCCAGCGCGCCCGGGTCATGCAGATTGTCAACAATCACCCGCAACGTGGACATGAATTTCATCCCCTGCCCGCCAATATCATCAACACGAAAGAGCCTGCGCAGCTCTGGCGCATGATGAAACAGACGTTCATAGAAGAAGATGGATTTCGGCCCCAGATCGCCCTGCAACCTGGCAAAACTGTCCCGGATCAGGCGCAGGTCATGCATAGAAATGGTCATACCACCCTCCGAATTCTGACGCGCGCTCCGGGGGCAGTATAGCATGGACGTGGGAATGCGGGATGCGGCTTAACGTGGCAGCGGGTTCGTACCCGCCTTATAGGCTGACCAATCGGTGATGTTCGGATAAAACTGCTTACGCCAGGCCCGGACACGTGGGTTCATCTGTCGCAAAAACAGGGGCGGGAATAGCGCCATTGCCGTCATCACCGGATAGCCCCAGGGCAGTTGCGGGGCCTCATCCGTAGAATAGGTTTGCAGAACAGGAAACCGCCGGCTGGGTTTATAGTGATGATCCGAATGACGTTGCAGATTGATCAACAGCCAGTTGGAAATCCGGTGATCGGCATTCCAGCTGTGTCGGGGCTTGATATGTTCGTATGTCCCGTCGCCCAGATGTTCCCGCGTCAGCCCGTAATGTTCGACGTAATTGGTCAGCTCCAGATAAGAGATCGCGACAAACCCCTGATAGAGGATCAGCCCGATCCCCACCCAGCCACCGATCCCAAAGGCCGCAGCCAGCATCAGGACCTGCAGGATGCCATAACGCCAAAACGGGTTCGCAGGATGCCAGACAGGGCGGGATTTTCGGGCCAGAAGAGCGGCTTCGGCGTTCCAGGCCGACCGCAGGCATTGGGGCAGCACACGACCAAAGAATCGGTAGAAATTTTCGTTATAGCGGGCCGAAACCGGATCGCGCGGCGTGCCCACATAACGGTGGTGCACCAATAGATGCTCACTGCGAAAATGGCCATAAAATACCGTCGCCATCAGCAGATCACCCAGCCAGCGTTCGCCGCGGTTGCCCTGATGCATCAGCTCATGGGCATAGGTGATGCCGATGCCGCCCGTGGCGATGCCCAGCCCATAAAACAGGATCAGCACCTCCCAAACCGCCAATGCACTGTCATGGGTCACCCACCAGATCAGCCCCAGTTGCAGGATCAGTTGCACCGGAAACCAGATTACCGTGATCAGGCGATGCCATTTAAGCGCCTGATCAGGCGTATCAGGGTCGGGGTTGGCGGATTGTTTTGGCGTCAACCGGTCCAGAAGGCTGACGAGTACCAGCGCATAAACCGGCGGGATCATCAGCGCCCGGCCACCAAACCAGGCGGCAGCCACCAAACACGGCACCATCACCAGCGACAGCCAAAATGGCGCGGCAGCTTGGATCGTGGCACGGGTTTCAGACATGGCAGAGCAGTTCAGTTGCGCGTTTGGGACGTTATAAGCCACCCGATATTGATTGTGTCAGATAACCTTGCGTCAAGTCGAAAGATTTGCGCATCACCGTGGGCAGGTCCGACGGGCGAAACTCCTCTGGGGTCAGAAATGCGCCCCTGTCCGGGGTCATATCCGGGCCGATAACGGCCGCTTTCAGTCGCAGGATCAGATGGAAATGCGTGAACGTGTGGCGCACTTCCCCGGGCACATCAACCCAATCAGCCCGGATCGGGGGCGCCGAGTCCGGGGCGTCGCCCCAGTCTGACCCCGGCCAGCCCAACATGCCCCCCAACAACCCCTTGTCCGGGCGGCGTTCCAGCAGCCAGGCGCCATCGGCACGTCGGGCCAGATAGGCAATACCCAGCCGGGTGGGCTTGGGCGCTTTGGGTGACTTGCGTGGCAGATCGGCTGCTATCCCGGCAGCGCGTGCCGCACATCTGTCCAGCACCGGGCAAATCCCACAGGCGGGTGAGCGGGGCGTGCAAACCGTGGCCCCCAGATCCATCACCGCCTGGGCATAATCGCCCGGTCTGGTTTGCGGGGTCTGGGCCGCGGCGAGCGTTGTCAGCTCTGGCTTCGCGGCGGGCAGCGGGGTCTGAACGGCATGAAGCCGCGCCATAACCCGTTCGACATTACCATCGACCACCACCTCTGGCCGGTCAAAGGCGATCGCGGAAATCGCCGCCGCAGTATAGGGGCCGATGCCCGGTAATTTTAGCAGCTGCGCATGCTCATCAGGGAAGACCCCGCTATGTTCCGCCTCAACAATCCGGGCACATTTCAACAGATTGCGGGCACGCGCGTAATATCCCAGCCCCGCCCATTCGGCCATGACATCGCCATCCTTGGCAGAGGCCAGCGCCCCGATATCGGGCCAGCGCGTGGTAAACCGTTGAAAATAATCCTTAACCGCCGCCACCGTGGTTTGCTGCAACATGATTTCAGACAGCCAAACGCGATAGGGATCGGGCCAGATGCCCGCCGCGCGGGCCGCGGGGCCGACCCGCCAGGGCAGGTCTCGGGCGTTTTCGTCATACCAATCCAGCAACCGGTCGCTTAGCGGATTTTCACGCACAGTTTACACCTTTCGACAGAATATCCATGGCACCCGGGCCCGCGGTTTCGTATGATGCCGCCAAGAATGGGCAGAGTGATGGCACGGCACAAGAGCAAAGATCAACCATCTGCACGGCGTGCCAAGGGATTTGCACGGGCCTCAAAACTGTTGTCCACACAGATCCGCAAGGCTGGCGAAAGCCGCGGCTTTGCCATGACACGTCTTTTGACCCATTGGGAAGAGATCGTCGGCGCCGATCTGGCCCGCGCCAGCCGTCCGGTCAAGGTCGGTTACGGGCGCGATGGGTTCGGCGCCACATTGACCGTGCTAACCACCGGGGCTCATGCCCCGATGCTGGATATGCAGAAAGAGACGCTGAAAGCGCGGGTCAATGCTTGCTATGGCTATGCCGCGATTTCCAAAATCCGCCTGACCCAAACCGCGCCGATCGGCTTCGCCGAAGGGCAGGCAGAGTTTCAATCCGCCCCCAAATCCCCGCAAGCCCCTGAAAACCAGGAACTTCGGGGCAAGGCCAACGACATTGCTGCACCGGTGGGGGACGAAAAACTGCGCCAAGCGCTTGAAGCCTTGGGGGCAAAGGTCTTAAGTCGTCACAAGAATTGAACCAAGAGGATACGAGCATGGACAGACGAATTTTCATGGGTGGCGCAGCAGCCATCGTCGCCGCAGGCGGGGCATATGTTTTCACCCGCAAGGATGCCAACGCCCCGGATCTGATGAGTGTCAGCGCCCAAGAGGCAGCAGAGATTGATACCTCGCATATCCAGGACATGGTGCTCGGGTCAGATGACGCCCCTGTCACGGTTATCGAATATGCCTCCTTCACCTGCCCGCATTGCGCATCCTTCCACAAAGAGGTCTTCCCGCAGCTAAAGGCCGACTACATTGACACGGGCAAAGTGCGGTTTGTCTACCGCGAGGTCTATTTTGATCGCTTTGGCCTGTGGGCCGCGATGGTCGCCCGCTGCGGGGGAGAGGCAAAGTATTTCGGCATCTCTGACATCATTTACGAAGAGCAGCGAGAATGGCTGGACGCAGAGACACCCGCAGAGATCGCCGATAATCTGCGCACCATCGGCAAACGCGCAGGCGTCACCGATGCAGAGCTTGAAGCATGTTTAAGCAACGCCGACGAGGCGCAAGCTCTGGTTGCCCGCTATCAGCTTCAATCCGAGGAACACGGCATCCGCTCGACCCCGTCTTTCGTCATCGATGGCGAAACCTATGCAAACATGAGCTACGACGACATGCGGGCCCTGCTCGACGAACAACTGGGCGGCTGACAGTCTAAACGCCTATTGAGATTTATGCCCTGCCTTCATCGGCGGGGCATTTTCTATTTGGCATCACTGTTTTTGTATTTCTTCAGCACTGCGTCGAGGGCCGCGTCAAAGGCGCCCCAATCAGTCATCTGCAGTCGCACCGGAACCGTCAAAACACTCTGCCGAAAGCGGTTTGGCAATCGCACCGCGTCTTTTTCCGTGGTGACCAGCTGTGCGCCCTTCAGCTTTGCATCTGACGACAGGCGGGACATCAGCGCCTCTGTCAGGGGTTGGTGGTCTGACAATGGTTCAGCATGAACCACCTCTGCCCCCAATTGTCGGAGCGTTTTGAAAAACTTTTCCGGATTTCCAATCCCGGCAAAGGCCAGAACCCTCAACCCCTGCCAATCCATCCCGGTTTGCAGCGGCACTAGCTGTCCGGTCAAATGTGGCAGATCGATCTGTTCAGACCACAGCTGCGCAAAACCAGCCTGCGCCGACGCAGGACCAATGGACAGCAACAGATCAGCACGCGCCAGCCCGGTTTTGACCGGTTCGCGCAACGGGCCCGCAGGCAACACATACCCGTTGCCAAATCCCTGATGCGCATCCACGACGATCAGGGATAAATCCTTTGCTACGCCGGGATTTTGAAACCCATCATCCAGCAAGATCACATCCGCCCCCGCCGCGCGGGTCGCCACAACCCCCCGCGCGCGATCCTTGGCAATCCAGGTCGGCGCAAAAGCCGCCAATAACAGGGGCTCATCGCCCACATCCTGTGCCGTGTGGTCACGTTCGGACACCTCAACCGGCCCCACCAGCCGGCCCCCATATCCACGCGACACGACATGCGGGGTTAGCCCGCGTTCCTGCAGATGCAGGGCAATCGCGATGGTGGTTGGCGTCTTACCCGTTCCGCCTGCGTTGACATTGCCAACGCAAATCACCGGCACCCCGGCGGAAATGCCATTTCGCGACCGCAACCGCCGCGCCGTTCCCATGGCATAGATCGCGGCCAAAGGTGACAAGAGGCGCGGTAAAACACCGGGCTGATCAGGGGGACGGAACCAAAATCGCGGGGGCTGCATCATATCCCCCCCGCCGACGGATCCAGACGATCCAAAACATCCGCAACCAGCGCATCAATCACATCGGCCCCGGCCGACGTGACCTGCCAGGCATTGTTCGCCAGCTCTGCCGCATGATGGGGCGATTGCAGATGTTTGATCATCTGGCCCAGCTCATCACTGTCAGATACGGATTTTGCTGCGCGACCTTCGGACAGGCGCTGAAACAGGCTGTGATGACGTCCGGTATTGGGACCGTACACAACCACACTGCCCAATGCGGCAGGCCAATAGGGATTGTCTATGGCCACCCCTGCAATGCTGCCACCACTATAGGTGATGGTTGCCAAACGATACCAAATGAACACGTCATCGCGCCCGTCGGCAATAAACACCTGAGTTTCCGGATCGGGGTCCTCGTTTCGGGATCGACACCCTGTTTTCAAACCCTGCGCATCGAACCAATCGGCAATTTTGGGGCCTTGTACCAGGTCGGTCGGGCTGACGACCAACAGCAAGCGATGCGCCGAACGCACCGCTTTACGGTGTGCATCCAGGATCAAATCCTGTTCCAGTTCGCTGATATTTGAGCACAACCAGATCGGCCGGGCGCTTGTCAGCGTCGCGTAATCTGAAAGCCGTTCTTCATCGCAAGGCGGAATGGCGACGCCGGGGGTGAGCGGGCCATAGTCACCGATTTTGCGGCGCGCCGTCCCCTGCGCGGTCAGCCAGTCGACAACCTGTGAGCCTCGGGCATAAACCCGGGCGCAGTTTATCAGATTGGCCTTCTGGCTGGCCGCCCCGGAAAGCCAGCCAAACCGACCGGCAGAAGAGGCGTTCACATCCACGAGGATCAGATCAGCCCCCCGGATTGCCTGTTTGGTCAGTGGGCAAATGCTGTCCTCGGCCCCGGCCCAGACAATGATCCGGGGACGAATTTCCGGAATCAGCTCTGGCGTCGTCGTCTCAATTTCGGCGATCCGCACATCAGGGCCAAGCGAAAAATCAGCGATCGCCGCACTTGCATCCGCCATGCTCGTGGTCAGAATTGCCGTCAACTCCGGTACCTCTGTGCGGCACCGGGTGATCAGCTCTGCCATGGCAGAAAATTGCGTTTCCGTGGTCGCGTGACACCACAATTGCACATCACCGCCGATATCCGGCGGGCTTTCCACCTGCGGGGCCTTTTCCGAGCGGTGTCGTAACTTGCGAAAGGGAAGTGGCCAGCGCATCGTCAGAAATCAAAAGCCTGCTTTTGAGGGGCAAAACCGACCCATGCCTGACAGCAAACCGGGTGCAGGATAACGACCTGAGGCATGGAGGGTCTCCCAACGAACATATGGCTGCGGGTACAGTAGTGGATGCGCTTCACGGTGCAAAGCGATTTGGGCCATTCACGGCGATAACCGCTCGACCAACCCGGCATGAACAGATGAACCACCCGCAACAATACCGTTCAAACGGGCATTGGCGTTGTTAAACCGGGTGGGCTGCCCGGCACGATCCGTGGCAACGCCGCCGGCGCGTTCGACAATCAGGCACCCCGCCGCCACGTCCCATTCCCAGGTCGGGCGCAGGGTCAACATCCCGTCAAACCGACCCTGGGCGACCAGACACATCCGATAGGCCAGAGAGGAGCGAAAATGCCGCTCAACCGGTGGCAGGCCACCCGGCCAATGCTGGGGATCAAGATTCGGACGGGCCGCCAGAACCTGTGCGCCGTTAATGTCCACAGGCGTGGCCGCAATCGGCGCATCATTCAGCCGCGCGACCTCATCCCGTGATGCGGTAAACAGCATGTCCCGCAGCGGCAGATACACCGCGGCGGCCGTTACCCTGCCCCCTTCGGCAATGGCCAGAGAATGGGCAAAATCGCGACTGCCATCGATAAAGGCACGCGTGCCGTCAATCGGATCAACGATAAAAACCTGGGTCTTGTCCAAACGCTCATCGCCATCTTCGGTTTCCTCGGACAGCCAGCCATAATCGGGCCGGGCTGACAGCAGCTCTGCCATGAGCATCCGGTCAATTTCCAGATCGGCCTCTGTCACCGGGCCGGCGCCGTCCGGTTTGTCCCAAACATCGTGACTGCGCTGAAAATACCGCCGGGCGATATCGCCGCTGGCCCGTGCCGCGTCGATCAGAAGGCTCAGATCACTCTCCGGCAAGGGTCATCCCTTCGATCAGGATCGATGGCACGACGCGGGCAAGATGGGTGCGCGCATCATTGGCGGGAATGATCCGGCCCAGCATGTCACGCAGGTTCCCGGCAATGGTGCATTCATTGACCGGATATTGAATTTGCCCGTTTTCCACCCAAAAGCCCGATGCCCCGCGCGAATAATCCCCGGTGTTGGGGTTGATGGTCGATCCGATCATCGAGGTCACCAATAGACCCGTTCCCATATCGCGGATCATATCCTCGCGGCTGTGCCCGCCTTGGGTCAGCGCGATATTGGACACTGACGGTGATGGCGGGGCGGATGTTCCCCGCGCCGCGTTGGCGGTGCTTTCAAGCCCCAATTTACGCGCCGTGGACAGATCCAGCACCCAGCCGGTCAAAATCCCATCGGCCACAATATCCCGCCGGGCCGTCGGCAGGCCCTCCCCATCAAAGGGGCGCGATCCAGACACCCGCGCGCGGTGCGGCTCTTCGATCAGGGAAATCCCGGTGGGCAACACCTGATCGCCCATCGCACCCCGCAACCAACTGGCCCCGCGGGCAATGGCGCTACCATTGATGGCGCCCAGCAGGTGATCAATCAGCGACCCGGAAATTCGTTCGTCAAACAGCACCGGATAGGTGCCGGTTTTGGGCTTGCGTGCCCCCAACCGTTCCACTGTGCGTTCAGCCGCAATCCGGCCCACGGTATCCGGGCTGTCCAGATCGGCCTGAAAGACTCGGCTGTCGCCGTAATAATCCCGCTCCATCCCGGTGCCCTCGCCGGTGATGGCCACGCAATGCAGGCTGCGGCTGGTGCGGGCGTAGCCACCCGAAAACCCGTTGCTAGCCGCCAAATGGATACGCTGACGTCCATATCCGGCACCAGCATTTTGCACTTGTGAAATGCCTGAAACGGCCAGCGCTGCCGCCTCTGCCCCCAGCGCGTCGCCTTCCAATGCCGCGGGTGACGGTTCAGCCGCCGGATCAGCCAGTTCCAACGCCGCCACATCCCAATCACGAGCCAACTGCGCCGGATCGGCCAAACCTGCGGTCGGGTCCTCGGGTGCTTCGCGGGCCATGGCAACGGCGCGCAGGGCCATTTCCGCCATTGTCTCATCACGCGTATCTGATGCCGAGACCACCGCCTGCCGCTGCCCGATCAAAACGCGCAGACCGATATCGACACCCTCAGAACGTTCCGCATGTTCCAGCTTGCCGCCCAACACATCGATTGACACGGATTGCCCGTCCACCGCCAGCGCATCCGCCGCATCGGCCCCGGCACGGCGGGCATGATCCAACAGGCGTTCGGTCAGTGTGTCCAGCGATTGCGGCATTCTTGGATCCTTTGATTATATCCATCCCGAGGTAATTCCAGCGCCGCGCAGGCGCAAGCCCCGAGGGGTAAAACAAATGAAAAGGGCCGCCCAAGGGCAGCCCTGATCAGAAATTCGGGATAAGACGCCTATTGCAGACGCTGACCATTGGCCAAAACGTGACCTTCGGAATTGATCTCGATGGTGGTGGTCAGGCTGTCCTCGCCTTCGCCCGGAACCGCAAACAGCCCCATCATCATCCGCGCGCCCATGGCCTGATCCTCGGGCAATAGGCCCATCTGAACCAGTGCGTCCATCAGCCCATTGGCCCCGGTCAACGCCAGATCAAGCGCACCCTCGGGCCGCGGCATGCCGCCAAAGGTCGCCAGATCGCTGTTGTCAAAGGTGAACTCACCACTGCCCGACAGATCAGCGCCTGCCAGGGCAATATGCAGGTTCTTCAGGCGCAGTTTGTTCAATTCACCCGGCATCTCGCCGCTTTGCCCGACCATGGACAGCCCCATGACATCCAGCAGATCAACAAAGGTCTTCGCCTGACCATCCAAATCCAGCGCGATCTGTGCCGGATCACGCGGCAGAACCCGGCCGGGATCAATTAGTGACCACAGGCTTTCATCAACCACGACATCATCCAACGACAGGCCCAGCGCGAAATCCTGCTCCGCATCGGACGCATTCAACGGTGTCTGCAGATTGAAACTCGCAGCCCCAATCGCGGCAGAAACCGGGAAGGGCATTTCCGGCAATCCGGCCATGTTCAGGGCGATGTCCTGCGCTGTGCCGGACAGGTTCAGGCCGCTCTCATCGACCCCATATTCCACATGGCTCACACCTTGGGTGACCTCCTGCAGCATATCGATCCCACCACCCGATGCTTCGGTGCGCGAAGCGGTGCTGCCGGTAGAGGCGACAAGTTTGCCCACCAAGCCATCGCGCAAGGCCGCAGACAGGTTCATAACGCTCATCCCTTTGGGCAGCGACAAATCAACCTTGGTCACCATGTCCGAATAGGTCGCCACGGTAGAGGAAGACCCACCGTTCGGATCCTCGCCATCGACGTTGAAAATCAGGCCGTCGATCACGCTTTCAGCTGTGACTTGCATAATCTCGCCATCAGCAAAGTGACTGCGCCCGCTAATGCCGGTGCCTGTGCCCGTGAAGTTGAAGAACTCTGTAAACGGTTCCGATCCTGCGCCGGGGGTAAAGGTTATCTCGCCCATGGAATAGTCCAGAACAATGTCGCCGGGATCACCGCTGAAAGTGGCCGCCTGATCAACAGAGTTGACGTTCACGGCAAAGCCAACTTCTGGATCGGCACCAAACTGGCCAGACATGGTCAGGCTTGTGGCGTCAGGATAGATCATGTCCACGGTACCATCGCCATTTTCCACCAGGGACAAACCATTGATGCCTGCAGAAAAATTCCCCATACCCGCAGGCAGTTGGAAATACACCGTCATATCGGAAAATTCGACAGTATCACCTGATCTGGATGACTGGCTGGACAGCTCACCGCCCAGACGTTCGACATAGGCCTCATACATCGCCAACACATCATCAGCGGTAATATCTGCATGGGCCGGAACGGCCATGGAAATGGAAGACAGCAACGCTGTTGTCAAAAAGTATTTATGAAATCGCACGATCAAACCTCATGTTAATTGCGGGATTGTTTCCCATATTAGATCAATTGTCGCCTAATTGGCGAATACGGCAAAGATCAGACAGGCCTGTGACCATTGCTTGAAACGATATTGGGGCGGACACCGGTCAGCGCAACCGCTGCCCATTGGCCAAAACCTGCCCATCGGCATTTATTTCGATGGTGGAGGTCAATTCGTCCTCCCCCGGGCCGGCAACGGCAAACAATCCCATCATCATCCGCGCGCCCATGGCCTGATCCTCGGGCAAGAGCCCCATCGCGACCAGTGTATCCAGCAACGCGTTGGCCCCGGTCAGGCGCAGCTTCAACTGCCCCTCGGGGCGCGGGATACCGTCAAAACTGGTGGTGTCGGTATTGTCAAAAGTAAACGCCCCACCGCCTGTCAGCTCTGTGCCCACGGCGGTAATATTCAGGTCATCAAGGCTCAGGCTGTCCACCTCCGCCGGTACGTCACCATTGCTCATCGCCTCGGGATCAAACGGATCACCCAACAGACGGACCGCGCCGCTGGTTTCCAGCACAAAGGTCAAGGGCGCATGGGGCAGGGCCCCTGCCGGATCGCCCAATTGCCAGACGTCTTCGGGCAGCGCCAGATCGACCAGACGGATACCAAACTTGTAATCCTGCGGCTCTGGCGACGCTGCAACTGGCAGCAACAGGTCCAGCCCATATTCTGCGGCACTTAGCACCAGCGACGGCAGCGGCATGGAGCTTGCAGAGATCGCGACATTGATGTCGCGCACATGTTCAGCAAAGGCAAAGCCAGATTCGGTCAGCGACAGGCTGAAATCGGCAGGCCCGGTCGTGGCGGCCACCTCGAACGCTTCGCCGTCAATCTGCCCGGACAGGTCAAACGCAAGGCTGCTCATCATATATTCGCCGGTGCCGCCAAACCCGTCTGCTAAAACACTTGTCATCGTCGTCGGGTCATAGCTTTCCGGAATTGTGGTATCGAGCGTGACAGACAACCCACGGATCTGGGACACCAGATTCAGGACCACATCCTCGTCAGGCTCATCCACCTGGGCGGTGATTTCCACCCCATCAATGCGCCCCTCGCCCCGGATCGTGGTCACATCCGCGCCGCTCAACGTATAGCCGGCCGTATAGCTGGAAAAGTCCACGGCAATCGTCCCGTCAATGGGTTCGCCGTCGACCTCGAACGTCGTGGTTTCCATAGACAGTTCTGACGCCACGATATCATAGCTGGTTTCATCCGCTGTGCCGCCCGCGATGATCGACAGCCCGGTCTGCGCCGAAGTCAGAACAAGGTTCAGGTTTTCACCCGCCTCTCCGCCAGTGATCGACAAGGTATGGGTGTCTGACAGGCCGATCTCGACGCTGCCATTGCTCAGTTCGCGAAACCGGATTTCATCCAGCGCTAGCTCAACCTGTCCGTCACTATCGCCGTCATCATCCTCAATAACAAAAAACGCTCTCAAGCCGGAAACCGTCAGCGTATCGCCAGATTGTTCTTCCGCCGTGGTCACCACCGTGTATCCGGTGGTTTCCAGATAAGACCGCAAATCCCCCCAAATATCCTGTGCTGTCACATCTGCAAACGCAGCTGTTCCGCAGAAAACCGAAGCCGCCGTCAGCACTGCTGCAGGAAAAAAACGAACCATTGAAACCCTCATCAATCAAATATCGCGCGCACTTTCTGCCTGTCGCCGGAAATCGTCAAGCCAAAGCCACACGCAGAATGTGGTATATTGCAAAATCATTGTTCGGTGATCGAAAGAAGCTGCGCCTTACTCTTCTTTGGGTGGGCCAAACCGGCGGATCAGGTTTTCGCTGATCTGATCCCGGGCCTGGCGATAGGCCACCAGCTTCTGCTCTCGGCTCTCCCCTAACCCTGTCGGGTCAAGTATCGGCCAATATTCCACATCCAGCGAATACCATCGCGTCAGTTCCAGCGCCCGGCGCTGGCTGGCGGGTGACAGCGCGATGATCAGGTCAAAGCCCGACAGATCATCCCCCCATTCCTGCATTTCGTGAAACGTGCGGGTCCGGTGGCGCGACAGCTCGATCCCCAACTCCTGGCAGACGGCGATGGAAAACCCGTCGATATCCAGCTCATTCTTCACCCCGGCGGACTGCACATAGCAGTTCTGGCCATAATATTTCTTCATCAGCCCTTCGGCCATGGGGGAACGCACTGCGTTGTAATCGCAGCAGAAAAGGACCGATTGTGGGAATTCTCCTGACACGCCCGTTAACCCCCGAAATGCAGCACACAGATCAGGGTGAACAGGCGGCGCGCCGTATCGATGTCGATCTCGGCCTTGCCCTCCAGACGTTCCTGCAACACGCGGGCGCCCTCGTTATGGATACCGCGCCGGGCCATGTCGATCGCCTCGATCTGGCTGGGCGGCAATTTCTTCACCGCATCGAAATAGCTCTCGCAGATCTGGAAATAATCTTTCACCACCTGCCGGAACGGCCCCAATGACAGATGAAACTCCGCCGCCTTCTGTTCGGCCTTGGTGGTGATGTCAAAAATCAGCCGCCGGTCGCGGATCGCCAGATCCAACCGATAAGGACCCTCAGGGGTATCGCGATCTTCGCGGATAGGCAGAACAAAACTGTTATCTTCGAGCAGATCAAAGATCGCCACCCGGCGTTCCTGTTCAATTTCCGGCGTCGGGGCGGGCAGGCCGCTGTCGTCGATCTCGATATGGCAGATACGGGTCATGGCACCAAATTTGCGGTTAAGGCTTCACCGCGCATAGCGCAGCTTGGACCTGATCTCAACGGTTTATCGGTGTCAGCGCCGTTTGCGGCGTGGACCGGGTGTGCGAGAATGAAAATCCGGCGGGCGTTTGGCGACCCAGCGAATGAAGTTTTCCAATCGTGGATGACCGCGCAACGCCTCGATAGTGGAATAGCCATTGGCCAACTCAGCCTCGGTCAGGCTGGCGTGAATTTCGGCATGACAGATCTGATGCAAAAGCACGACAGGCCCGGCCTTACCGCCCTTCAGCCGTGGGATCAGATGATGCTGGCTCTGCCGGGCATCGGGTGGGATCGGGCGCTCGCACAATGGGCAAATCGGGTGGTCGGGCAAATCTGGGCTCCGGTTGACATGGCCAAGAGCCTTGCAGACCATCGCCGTTCCGGCAAGGGTGGCGGCGGGGTTTGCCTTTGGGCCGAACCCGGATATGTGCTACACCACAACAACCAAGGCCGCCAAATGACCCACCCGCCATACACCACTGATACGGCCATCGATGCTCTGGTCATCGGTGCAGGTCCGGCGGGACTGATGGCGGCAGAAAGGCTCTCCCGCGCCGGGCACCATGTCACAGTGGCAGAGGCGATGCCCTCCCCGGCCCGAAAATTCCTGATGGCGGGGAAATCCGGCCTGAACCTCACCAAGAATGAGCCGGCAGATCGGTTCCTTCAGGCCTTTGGCAATCGGCCCGCACAGTTGGAGACCGCCTTGCGCGCGTTTGGCCCGGTTGAGGTCCAGGATTGGGCCGCAGGTCTGGGACAAACGCTTTTTACCGGTAGTTCCGGTCGGGTCTTTCCAACCGCGATGAAAGCCTCTCCCCTGCTCCGGTCATGGCTGGGGCGGCTCGATCGTCTGGGCGTCACTCTGAACCGGCGCTGGCGCTGGGTTGGGGTCGACCACGGTTTTGTGTTCGACACACCAGACGGGTCGCAGCGGTTAAAGCCAAGGGTCACAATACTAGGACTGGGCGGGGCCAGCTGGGCCCGGCTGGGATCAGTTGGGCTTTGGTCAAATATGCTGGGGCCGATGGGTATCGGCCTTAACCCGTTTCAGCCTGCAAATATGGGATTTTGCGTCGACTGGTCCGCGCATATGGCCCGCCATTTCGGCGCCCCGGTCAAGGGGGTGGTTCTGAAGGCCGGCACCAGCACCCATCGCGGCGAATTCGTGATCTCAAACCGCGGGATAGAGGGTGGCGGCATCTATGCCATGTCACGCGCAATGCGCGAGGGTGCGGCACTGACAATCGATCTGATGCCTGACTGGAGCGTTGAAAAGATTGCAACGCAGCTTGCCAAACCACGTGGAAAACAAAGTTTTGGCAACCACCTGCGCCGCACGCTCAAGCTCGATCCGGTGAAACAGGCGCTCTTGATGGAATTCGGCCAACCCCTGCCCGATTCCAGAGCTTTGGCCACATTGATCAAGGCTTTGCCAATCCACCACACCGGCCCGCGCCCGATGGATGAGGCAATCTCGACAGCAGGCGGCGTCCGGTTTGATGCCCTGGATGATCACCTGATGCTGACAGCGCTGCCCGGCGTCTTTTGCGCGGGCGAGATGCTGGATTGGGAGGCCCCGACAGGCGGCTATCTGCTAACCGCCTGCTTGGCAACCGGGCGGATGGCAGGGCAAGGTGCCATCAGGTGGCTGGCACACCCACCGGAAACGTCCGATCATAGGCCAGTGTGAACACGTAGGTATAGGCCACAATAAAGCTGGAGATCACCAAATCCGTCATCGCCGCTTGAGCCAGGGACAGACCCAGCCACCACATGTAAATCGGCAGCGATGTGATCAACAGAAACGTCTCGAACCCGACGGCATGAAGGATCCGGCCAATCTGACTGCGATCTGACGACACCCGCCCCCGGCGCGCATCCAGTCGATCAAAAATCAGGTTATAGATCAAATTGACCACCATCGCCTTGCCCGACAAAACCAGCCCGACCAAGCCCATTTCGGCCAACCCACGATCAAACAACAGCGCCATCGCCGGAACCGCCATCGCCAGCAGGGTGGCCTCAAACATGACGGTATAGCGCAACCGGTCCATGCCCGATCTCATTTGAACTTCGCTTGCCATGTCATCCTCTGAGATGTTGATTCTTTCGATGTTATTTATCACTAATTATGGTATATAAAAGTTAGTATCCATCTATAATTCAGATAGGTTAATTATGAGCATCGACCACTACCGGGCCTTTGTCACAGCGGCGGATCAGGGGTCTTTTTCTGCCGCGGCCCGGCATCTAGGCAAGGCTCAATCCGCCGTTTCCACCGCCATCGCCACACTGGAAATCGATATGGGGGTCACCCTCTTTGACCGCAGCAGCAAGTTACCGACACTGACGGATGAGGGTCAGGCGCTTTTGCCCCATGCGCGCGGCATCCTTCTGGGCGAACAGGAATTAATGGCCAAGGCCCAGTCGATGGCGGAGGGGGTCGAAGACCGTCTCAGCATCGCGCTGGAACAGGGGATCAGTATGGCACCGCTCAATCACGTCTTGCGTGCCTTTGGTCAAAACTATCCCCATGTGTCGCTGGAATTGCTTGATCCCGGCCCAAATGACACAGCGATCCTGCTGAAAGAGGGGCGCGCCGATCTTGGTCTGATGGTCCAGCAAGAGGACTACCCGTCGGGCTTTCAGTTTCGTGGCGTGGGGCATTCACGCCTGATTCCGGTTTGCCGAAACGATCATCCACTCAGCTTGATGACCCGCGTGACGCACAGGGACCTCAGGGCACATCGGCAGTTGGTGCCGAGCAGCCGATCCCTGTTCAAATTCCAGCACCTTGACGAACACAGAAGCGCAGATGTCTGGTTCGCGGAAAGTCCTTATCTGATCCTTGATCTGCTGTTGGAAGGGTTCGGTTGGGCCGAATTGCCTGCCCCCGTCGTGGCCGACCAGATAGCCTCAGGTATATTGACCGAATTGCGCTATGCCTTTCAACAAAGCGATATTTTGCAAGGCGTCGATGTGGTCTGGACCGAACAGCACGCCCTGGGCACTGCCGGGCAATGGCTGCGCGATCAAATCCTTGCCCTGCCGCAGGATGTCTGGCGCTAGGGCCTAGCCACGCAGCGCCGAGATCAACCCCTGCATATCGTCGGGCAGGTCAGCCTCAAACTCCAGATACTCTTCGCTGACCGGATGAACAAACCCCAACGTCGCCGCATGCAGCGCCTGCCGGGCAAAGCCTTGTACCGCATCCGCCGCACCTGTCGAGATCGCCTTCGCCGCCAGCTTGCGCCGCCCGCCATAGACCGGATCACCGATCAATCCGTGCCCGGCATGGGCCATATGTACCCGGATCTGATGGGTACGTCCGGTTTCCAGCCAGCAATCGATCAGCGCCGCAACACCCGGCTGGCCAAAGCTTTCCACCACCCGGGCCCGGGTCACCGCGTGGCGCCCGCCCGAAAACAGCACCGCCTGTTTTTGTCGGTCATGTTTGTGACGGGCAAGCTGCGTGGTGAGTTTCAGGATATTGCCCGGCTCAAAACTCACGCCTTTGATGCCGCGCAGCCGCGGATCGGCCCCATCGGGCACCCCGTAAACCACTGCCCGGTAATGCCGATTGACGGTGTGTGCCTCAAACTGCGCCGCCAGACCATGATGTGCCCGGTCCGATTTCGCCACGACGAGCAGCCCGGATGTGTCCTTATCAATCCGGTGCACGATGCCGGGGCGCTTTTCGCCGCCCACACCCGACAGGCTGTCCCCGCAATGGGACAGAAGCGCATTGACCAGCGTCCCCGATGGCGTGCCGGGGGCCGGATGCACCACCATGCCGGGGGTCTTGTTGATGACAATCAGATCGTCATCCTCATACCGGATGTCCAGCGCGATTGCCTCTGGCACCATATGGGTGTCTTCCGCCGCAGGCACAGCAATGTCGATCACATCGCCCTCGGCCACCTTCGCCTTGGGATCGGCCATGACCTGCCCGGTCCGCGTCACCGCGCCTGCGGCAATCAGTTTCGCCAAACGTGACCGGCTCAGCGACGCGGCCTCTGGCACATCGCGGGCCAAAGCCTTATCAAGACGGTTGGGCGGGTCCGCTGCAATCGTGACCTGCACAGTATTGAAAGGTTGTTCCATGCAGAACGCTCCTGATGTCGACCCCGCTGCACCGCTGCCCGCCAGCCTGATCCTGCTGCGCCGTTTGGTGACCGTGTTGACGGTGGTGATGATTCTGGGCGTTGTAACCGTGGTCGGCCTGCTTGTCATCCGCCTGCAGGCCCCGGATGTGCCGCTACCCAACCAAATCACCCTGCCCACCGGGGTTCAGGCCATCAGTTACACCGCCGCACCGGGCTGGTACGGGGTGGTCACGACAGAGGGGCAGCTGCTGATCTTTCACGCGGACAGCGGCGAGTTGCGCCAGACGGTGGAGATTGAGGTTGGGGGTGAGTGAGGCTTGCTAAAAAGCAGAGTCTGCATTGCGGGACATTGCTGCCTATGGCGGGAGGCGATATGCAGAGAACTAATACATGCTGACCGATAAGACCTGTCGTCGGAATGGTTAAGATTGTAATAGTGAGATGAGCGTTTGATCACACCTAAACTCAATTTGAAACGCACTTTTGTTTTCGCTACTTTTGCAATTCACCTTGGTTGGCTGGCATATTGCATCGAAGGCGTTGCAAGAGTTGGAGAAATTGGGTTTGTTTGGTATTTTGCAATTTGGTTTCTGCCCATTTGTTCCGCAATAGCGGGGTATTTTTCTCTGGAAGGTCAAATTTCGAACCGCTTGGTGATTGCGTTGATATTTGCTGCATTTTCCGGCATTTTATTCCAACTCACCGGAATTCTTGGCAGTATTATTGGTTGGGAATTCAACGCCAATTCAGAGGAACTACAAATGCTCTGGGATGGGACACTCATACCCAAATAGATGCGCAAGCAACGCAGCTTCCGTTCTCACATACAACACTTCGCGTTGCTGGCGGATTGACGTTTGAACGTGTCCCTCCGGGCTCAAACCAGTCATCTGACAGTTTTGGTCTGAGATTTCCTACCCCAATGTCGGCTGTGCGGGACGCAGCTGCCTTTCGAAGTTGAATTGAGAGCGTTTTCTTCTTCGCCTTGGGCGATGACTTGGTAGGTTTATGCCGTCAATGGCCGAAATATACTAGCGATGATGGTTGGTAGCTTCGATTATTGATCTAACGCCATGTACTGACGCACGCTGCGAAAATTCGAACCGCCATTTTATGCTGAATGAGAGCCCCATGCATTCTGCACGTCGCCTATGAAACCGGCCTCCAAAATCTCGCAGTCCCGCTCTACACGCCCTGTAGCGCTCCGCCGCCCTCTCACCGGTGCTTTCTTCAGCCAATAGCATAACGACCGCTCGAAAGCCGTACTGCTCGCCCTGAATGCACTCATGTAGGCTCTCTTCAGAAGTCTCTTTGTATTTCCTGCATTCGTCTACGATGAAGCTTTGAACATCGGGTGGTACGGCAATATCGGCGTCCGGCCACTTTAGCTCCGCCGCAAAAGCCGAACTCAACGATGCCAAGATTAACGGTATCGTGAGCAAAATGCGCATTGCCCCCCCCAAAAAAAGCGAATGGATAGAAAATATCACAAAGTAAAGATTCATCCAAATTTGCGGTTTGGCCGTTGGGAAACGGGTTACATAAGTCCGCAAAGGGCTCAAACCGGACCTTCTTCACAAATCACGGGATATGGTGAATTTCGTAGGTTAGGCAGGGCACACCATAGTGAATTTGCACGCCGATCTAGGCCATTCCCAATCGTTCCATGACGCGCGCAGAGGCTGTGTTTCCCACATCCGTCACCGCCACCAGATAACGCACACCAACACAATTAAAGCCGTAATCCATCGCCGCCTGACCAGCTTCGGTTGCGTAGCCTTTTCCGCGCGCCTCCGGGATCAGACGCCACCCAATTTCCAGCGGGTTGCCTTCGATACTCTCTAAATGTTGCAAACAGGCCGAACCGACAAAGGCACCGGTTTCGCGTTCAAAAACTGACCACCAGCCAAAACCGAACCGCGCCCAATTACCCTGTTGGCGTTCAATCCCGGCCTCGGTTTCTTCGATGGTTTCCGGCGGGCCGAGATATTTCATAACCTCAGGGTTCGAATTCATCTTGAACAGAGCTTCCAGATGCTCTGGCGCAAACGGCACCAACCGCAATCTTTGTGTTTCAAGAATGGTATTCGACGGCATAACAGACCCGGTTCAATCTATCTTTACGGGTATCAGCGTAGTTGGAACATCTTGATACGGCAATTGGGTTCACGCATATTCGCAGGATCTGAGAATCTTCTGCTTCGGGGACTGCCGTTTATCAATCGCTATGCGCCGAACCCGTCAGTGCACCTTTGGGGCGTCCCGCGATATCCGCGCAAACAGACGCAACGCGTGGCTGCTATCACCCGTTGCTACCGGCATCACCGGGTCATAGCCCGCCCGGATCACTTCGGCGATTTCAGGGTGTAAAACAACTGTGCCGTCAGGCGTTTTGGCCAGGGGTGAGCGCCCGCCCAAACCCTGATCGGACCACAACAGCATGATTTGCGCCACCTGTGCCAGCGCCAGATCCTCCGCCGGAATGTCGGCGATCTGTTTGTCGACCCGCAGAAAAACAAAACCCGCCTTGATCGCGCCTGCCTCATCAAACCGAAAGGCCCGGTATTGGTTGGCGCTGCCATCCTTCAACCGGCTGACCCGCGAATTCAGATCAGGGATCAGGCGATCCAGATCGGGCACGTCCAGCAATTCATCCCAATCGCGGAAAAAGAAAAACATCAGGTTTGACCCCAGCTCGGGATCGGTTTCGGCCATCTGGTGCCCGGCCATGGCGACCACGGCCTCCAGCGCGCCTTTTAAAACCTCCAGCGTCTGGTCCTGAACGCCAAACACGATGGGCGCGATCGGCCGGCCCCAGCGGGCAAAGGCGTAAGAGCCGTCGGCGCGGGTGAACATTTGGGTGATGTCGTCCGGGGTCATGGGGGCCTCTGATTTTAACGCCATCGGATTAACGCGATGATGGGCAAAGGTCCATATCCAGCACCGACGCAATACCGACAGAATACAGCCGTGTTACAGCATGGCTTTTGGACGAGACATCAGTCCTCGAACAAGTCACCGGATTTACGCGGGGCGCTCATCCCCAGATGGTCCCAGGCCTTTTGCGCCAGCATCCGACCGCGTGGCGTACGCTGGATCAGACCCTGTTGCAGCAAGTAAGGCTCGATCACCTCTTCGATCGCATCGCGGCTTTCCGACAGGGCCGCAGCCATGGTTTCCACGCCCACTGGCCCGCCCGCGTAATTTTCTGCAATAACAGTCAGATAGCGTCGGTCCGCCCCGTCTAGGCCCAGATGATCCACCCCCAGCCGGGTCAGGGCATTATCGGCGATTTCCCGGGTTACTTTGCCATTGCCCTCGACCACGGCGAAATCCACCACCCGGCGCAACAGCCGCCCGGCAATCCGGGGCGTGCCCCGGGCGCGTTTGGCAATTTCCCAGGCGCCATCCGGTTCTGCCGGTGCTTTCAGTTTGATCGCATTTCTGGTAACAATTTCATGGAGTTCTGCAATTTCGTAGAATTGCAGGCGGGTCGGAATTCCAAACCGATCACGCAAGGGGGTGGTCAGCAATCCCAGCCGCGTGGTTGCCCCAACCAGAGTGAACGGTTGCAACTCGATCCGCACCGTCCGGGCCGCTGGCCCCTCTCCGATCACCAGATCCAGTTCAAAATCCTCCAGCGCGGGATATAACACCTCCTCCACCGCCGGGTTCAGGCGGTGAATTTCGTCAATGAACAGCACATCGCGGGCTTCCAGATTGGTCAGGATCGCCGCCAGATCACCGGCCTTTGCCAGAACCGGACCAGAGGTCATACGGAAGTTTACCCCCAATTCCCGTGCCATGATTTGCGCCAATGTTGTCTTGCCCAAGCCCGGAGGGCCATGAAAGAGCGTGTGGTCCATCGCCTCCCCCCGCCTCCGCGCGCTCTCTATAAACACACGCAGATTGGCGCGCGCCTCGGCCTGACCGATGAAATCATTCAATGTCTCGGGTCTGAGCGCCCGGTCATTATCGGCGGGCAGCGGATCGGGGCGGATGGTGGGATCTGGCTCGCTCATGTGTTCAACCCATATCTGCGTGTGTCCAACCTATTCATCCAACTGTGTTCCAGAGCTATCACATCCTCCGCAATCATATCTGGAGAGACACGCTCCAGAATAGAAAAACGAAAACTACTTGTATCTCGATTTCTGAGCTTTGCAGTAATACCTTTCTCGCCAGAAACATGAGCCTGCCATCGGCCAAGTAAGTTCAACTCTCCATACGCGGAACCAACGTAGCGGGCTCCGTCTTTCTCATCCACGATCAAGTATACACCCCGCCATTCTCTTAGCTTCGCTTTCCACGAACCCGGCAGTGATCTGATCTCAATCCCATTAACAATGAAATCTCTCCATTCAGGCGCTGCAGAGACAAGCAATGATTGCTCCGATATTTGGCGAATGGGGACTTCTGTAGTTGACGACTTTCGAACATAGGTCCGGCCCGCCGGACGCGAGACGACTACGCGCCCACGCAAGTCTGATAAGAATTCTGTCAAACTCAACTCGAAAAATAATTGCCGTTCTGCACGGGCAATATTCCGTTCTGGTGAACTATCAACAGCCCCGTAGCTCAACGCGAGCTCTGAAAACCGTGAATCTGAATAGATTTGAGTCATTGGCAAATCTTCGAAACTCTCGACTCGATACAAACCAACAAATCCCATATCGCTGTCATTCAACGGCACAAACGACGCCACCAAAGGACGGTTTTTCAGTGTCTTCTCTGCTTGGGAGGAGTGGACGCTTTGATAAGCGTCAAAAAGATCTGGGCGTTCTTGTGCCAGCCAAGGCAACATGCGCTTCAATTGCTTCAGGTTTGTCAGGTGGAAAATTAGACTGACTTCTTCAGGAGAAATGTTTCCCATGCGCAGTAGTGAATTGAAATCAATAGGCACTACCCTAACCCTTCGGTGCCAAGAGTTTTAGGGCCGCCCGGATCAACTGTGCCTCATCTGCCTCTGGCGTATCCCCAGCGGCGGTGGCAACGGCCGATGCGGCCTCTGACGGCGAATAACCCAGATTGCTAAGCGCTGACAGGGCTGCCGATTGGGCAGAGGCTGACGATTGCGGGGCAGGCACCACTGGCGCAGCGTCTGACACCTCGATCACCTCGTCCATCGGTTCAGCTGCCACCACGCCCTGCGCAGCAGAAAGCGTACCCCCAAGCGCCATGATCGCCGGGGCCTTCTCCTTCAGCTCATTGACCACACGCTGTGCGATTTTGGGCCCAACCCCCGGCGCGGCCTTCACTGACGCCCAATCGCCCAACGTGATCGCGCGACCAGTACCTTCGGGCCCCAGGGTGCCCAAAATGGCCATGGCGGCTTTGGCCCCGACGCCCTGAACCGTGACCAGCAGGCGATACCATTCCTTTTCCAACAACGTGGGAAAGCCCATCAGCTGCAACAGATCCTCGCGCACCAAAAGTTCGGTGAACAGCGCTGCTGCCTCCCCCACGCCGGGCAAACTTGCCAGCGTCCGGTCAGAACAATAGATGATATAACCCACACCACGCACATCCAGCATGACATGATCGCTGCCCTTGTATTCGATCCGGCCCGACAGTTTCCCAATCATGTGCCCACCTGCTTGATCGCTGTCTGCATGCGCCCGGCCGTCTGCAGGTGAAATGCGTGACAAATGGCAATCGCCAGGGCATCGGCGGCGTCTGAACCGGCGATTTGTACCCCCGGCAATTGCAGCTTCACCATGTGATCGACTTGCCGCTTATCCGCATGGCCCTGCCCAACCACGGTTTTCTTGACCGTGTTGGGGGCATATTCGCCCACATCCAACCCGGCCTGCGCCGGAACCAGCATGGCAATGCCGCGCGCCTGCCCCAGTTTCAGGGTGGCCGTTCCATCCTTGTTCACAAAGGTCTGTTCAACGGCAGCAGCATCGGGCTGATGGTGAATGACAACGGCGCTTAGTTGTTGGTGTAGTGATAACAAGCGATCCGCAAGCGCGCTGCCCTCTGACCGGCATTGCCCGTTGGCCACATGGGTCAATCGGTTGCCCTGCATTTCGATCACGCCCCAACCAAGGCATCTGAGCCCGGGATCAATTCCCAAAACGCGCATCTACTCGCCCATTATCATTGTTTTTCCCGGATTAGCACGAAACGAGAACATTTGCCAATCGCAAAGCACCCGCCCGCGCGCCAGACCGGCCAATATGCCACAACAATGAAAGAGGCCACGGAAACCGCGACCTCTGTTAGAACGAACCTTTGATCACAAGATCTACGTAACCATCATTTCACGAACGAGGCGAAAAATTCCGAAATCCAAATCGTTGCCGGATCAGCCTGCATGACAAAAGCGCCCATCTGTTCGACAAATGTCCCTGCTCGCAGGTTTTCGACGCGAACATCATAGGCCTCTTGGCCCAATGACATGAAAATCGCGCCCTTGAACACCATGACCAGCGCCAGGGTAAACATCAGTCCACGCCATGGGAACCGGTGTACTTGGCGGCGCGGTTTCACCACGATCAAGCCATCCTTGTTAACGGTGGTCACGTGGCCCCGCGCAATCTGCGCGTGATGTTTGTTAATCCGGGACAAACGGTCTGCGAAGTTGTGCATATTTGCGTCTGCCATAACACTCTCCAAATCAAATCTGCCGACTCGGCCTTATCTTGGACATATTGATGCCAGATTGCGGCGGAATTCAGGCATAATCTGGTCAGAAGCGTGGAATACGCTCTGCTTCAAAGACATTAAGGATAATGTGGGTCGGTTGTTCTCAGTTCTTGCACAAAAGCAAGGTCGTCCAGTCACCGATCACGTCTGATTCCACGCAGTCAAAGCCGTTCTTCGCATAGGTCTGGCGGATCTCTTCGGCCTGTTCATTCAGAATACCCGACAGGATTGCGTAACCCCCAGTGCCGGTAAACGTGGCCATATCCGGGGCCAGACCCAAAAGCGGGCCTTTCAGAATATTGGCAAAGACCAGATCAAAAGGGGCGGCATCCTGCAGGCGC
The DNA here is from genome assembly GCF_057219155.1 of Roseovarius sp. YIN77. NCBI lineage: Bacteria > Pseudomonadati > Pseudomonadota > Alphaproteobacteria > Rhodobacterales > Roseobacteraceae > Roseovarius > Roseovarius sp. YIN77. The sequence continues at coordinate 108,727 of NZ_JBXVVI010000005.1, read as the reverse complement.
GGATGGGCAAAGCCTGCCGCCTCTAGACAGGTGATCCGACCCGACAGGTCGTTAAAGGCCAGGTTCGCCTCCGCCACATCAACCGCGACCTGATCGATGTCGCTGGCCAGAACCTGCCCCGGCCAGATCTTTGCCGCCGCCATCGCCAGAACGGCCGTTCCGCAACCGATATCGACCACGTTCTTGCCAACAAAGCCCGAATTGGCCAGCCGGTCCAAGGCCCGCAGGCAGCCCTGCGTCGTGCCGTGATGCCCGGTGCCGAACGCCATGGCCGCATCAACCAGCAAGGCCACAGCATCTGCTGGCACTTTATCGGCATCATGGCTGCCATAGACGAAAAACCGCCCAGCCTCCACCGGGTGCAGCTCCCGACGCACATGGGCCACCCAATCGGTTTCGGGCAGTTCGGACACGACAAAGGATTTTGCCCCATGTGCCGCCGCCAGCAAGGCCAGCGCCGTTTCATCCGGTGCTTCGACGAAATAGCCGCCAACTTCCCACAGACCAGATCCATCTTCGACCTCGAACACACCAACACCCGTGGGTTCAGGGGTCAAAAGCTCCATCGCTTCGCCCAGGGCTTCGGCGGTTTCACGTCCGGGCAGGGTGGTCAGGGCAGTATATGTGGGCATTGGGGCCTCCGGTCAGTTCGCCCACCGCCTACGGCCAGAGCCGCCCATGGTCAAGCCCGGCTTATTCCGCCGGGGCCGGCAGACCGCGGGCGAAAATGGTTTCATACCCCGGTTCCGGGTTGCGCGGGATCAGGCAGGCCAACCCCAGCGACCCGCAGGCGATCGCCGCCGCCAGCAAAAACACCGCCGCCGGGGACACCACCCACAACAGCCCCAAAAGCACAGGCAGAAACACAGCGGCAATATGGTTGATGGTAAAGGCCACGGCAGCCGTGGGCGCAATATCCGCTGGATCAGCGATTTTCTGAAAATAGGTCTTCAACGCCAGAGCAAGGGCAAAAAACAAGTGATCCAACACGTATAGCCCCGCCGCCAGCAGCACACCCCAGCCAAAGAAATAAATGCCCCCATAGGCCAGAAACACGCAAACCAGCCCGACATATTCAAAGATCAGCGCCCGGCGTTCGCCCCAATATCCAATCGCTTTTCCCATCAGGGGTGCAAAGATCATATTGGCAATCAGATTGATCAGGTAAAGCGCGGTCAGCTCATGCACGTCAAAGCCAAACCGTTCCACCATCATGAACCCGGCAAACACGATAAAAATCTGCCGCCGTGCACCGGCAAAGAACTGCAGCACATAGTAAAGCCAATAGCGTTTGCGCAGGATGATCTGGCGGTGCTGTTTGATCGGCGTTTCAAATTGCGGATAGGCCAGAAAACAAAAGGCCGCGATCAGCGTACACACCCCGCCAGACAGCAGGTAGACGAAATTATAGCTCAGGTCGAACCGTTCCCAACTCAGCACGATCAGCACATAAGTCACCAGTGACGCCGCCGATCCCATCGCCGATATCCAGCCCAGAACCTGCGGCGCGCGCGCCTTGTTGATCCATTGCAGCTGCAGCGATTGGTTCACGGTTTCAAAATAATGAAACCCGATAGAGCTGAGCATGGTGATGGTCAGGATCCCCCCCAGAGATGGGAACCACGCCGTCACTGCCGTCGCCACGCCCAACAGGATTAGCGACACCAACCCCAAAACCTGTTCGCGCATAAACAGCAGGATCGCAATCACGCCCACCGCCAGAAAACCGGGGATTTCACGCACGGTGTGCAACAGGCCAATGTCAGCCCCGTCAAAACCCGCGACCTCAATCACAAAGTTGTTCAAAAGCGCCAGCCAGGTAGAAAACGCAATTGGCAAGGCCGCCGCCATCAGAAACAGCAGCGTGACCGGGCGGCGCCAAAACGGTAACTGGGCCGCATTTTGGATCGAGAATGTGTTCATACCGTCCTCTTACGCCTGAACCCGTCATGGGGGAAGTGCATCCCCGCACAATCTAGTGGCATTTTTGAACGCTTTCGCTTTTCATCCCCAAGCCCCCAACATATAGTGCGCCCACCTGAGAACAGGGCAATTTCTCGGCTGCGGAAAGGGACAGACGTGGCGCATATCATCGTTGTCGGAAACGAAAAGGGCGGGTCCGGCAAATCGACGACCTCTATGCATGTTGCAACGGCTGTGGCCCGTATGGGCCATCGGATCGGCGTGCTTGATCTGGATCTCAGGCAAAAAAGCCTGGGCCGTTATATCGAAAACCGCCATGCCTATGCCGCCCATCACAATCTTGATCTGGCGGTCCCGCTGTATCAGGACCTGCCAGAGATTGATCAGACACAGCTTTTGCCGGGCGAAAACATCTTTGATCATCGACTGTCGGCCGCCGTTTCCGCGCTGGAGCCAGTCTGTGATTTCATCCTTATCGACTGTCCCGGATCCCACACCCGGCTGAGCCAGGTCGCCCATTCGTTGGCCGATACGCTGATCACACCCTTAAACGACAGCTTTATTGATTTTGATCTTCTGGCCCGCATCGATGCCGAAACTGATACGATTTTGGGCCCGTCCGTCTATTCAGAAATGGTCTGGCATGCCCGCCAATTGCGCGCTCAGGCTGGCCTGCCGCCGATTGACTGGATCGTGGTGCGCAATCGGTTGGCAGCGCAACAGATGCATAACAAGAAAAAGATGGGCGAAGCGTTGGCAAACCTGTCAAAACGCATCGGCTTTCGCGTGGCCCCGGGCTTTGGCGAACGGGTGATCTTCCGTGAACTGTTCCCGCGCGGTCTAACGCTGCTCGATCTGCGCGATGTCGGTGTTGTCGGCCAGATGAACATCTCCAACGTCGCCGCGCGACAGGAAATTCGCGATCTGGTGAAATCCCTGAACCTACCCGGTGTGGCGGTTAATTTCTGATACGGTTATCGCGCTCGGAACTTTGTAACCTTTGCCCGGTTCCCGCATGATTGCATGCGGCACCATTTACGCCCGACACCGCGACCCTGATTTACAAACAAACCCGTGCAGCCGCCACATTCGATCACTTTCAGGGGTTTCTTGGCCAGCAGGTTATCTGCCGCGAGCCCCAACCGGGCACGAATAAGTGTTGCGCCTGGGCTTGTGGTCGGTATGCGCCAACACAGCGCGTCGTGGTCAACAGTCAGCACCGCCTGCGCATAGGCCCAGGATATTTGATCGCCAAGGGCAGACAGATGTTCAGGCTTGGGGGTGGTGTTCGCCGCAACAGCGCTCAGAACCCGCCACGCAGCTTCACGAAAGTCATGTAGTTTTCTGAGTTCTGCGCGGGTTGTTTCGCGCGGGTAAGCGCCACCCAGATCCCGCGCCTCGGATTGGCTGATCACATTTGCGGCCACTGCCCAACGGATCAGGACGTCCCAGTTTTCAATTGCTTCCAGTGATCGGGCCTTATCAATGTCATCAACCGTGTTGATAAAATCCAGAAACACATGCCCCCCGAAGAAGCCAAATCTTTCCCAGTAATGCTCATGCTCGGTAACCATTTAAGTCACATATATCGGTTGCAAATGCAGAGCAAGCCATGTAACCATTTATTTTATTATTAACGGTTACCGGAGATAAAAAATGCTACTGCCTTTAGACAAAGTCCTCACACATAATGGCCAGTCAGTCGCTTGGGGAAGCATCGGTGAAGGTGACCCCGTGGTCATGGTTCACGGCTTCCCCTGGTCTGCACAAGCATGGCGGCGAATTGCGCCCTGGTTGGCGGCAAACAACAAAAAGGTCTACTATTTCGACATGATCGGATTTGGCCAATCCGAGATGAAAGATGGCCAGGATGTCTCGCCCGCTGTTCAAAATGATCTGCTGGCGGCACTGATCCAGCATTGGGGCCTGGATCGGCCAGAAGTAGTAGCGCATGATTTCGGCGGGCTGGCCGTCTTGCGCGGGCATTACATCAATCAGCTCAGATATCGAAAGCTGACACTGATGAACGCGGTCGCCGTGCTGCCCTCAGGCTCCCCCGGCTTTCTTCACCTTCGCAAACACGCAGATGCCTTGGCTGGATTGCCCCCTTATGCCCATCACGCGTTGTTGCGCGCATATATCAATGAAACCACCGTCCAGGATATGCCAATGGAGGTCAGCGATATGTATATGCGGCCGTGGCTGAGCGACGCAGGACAGGCCGCGTTTTACCGACAAATCGCCCAGTCAGGGGACAGGTATATTGCAGAGATTCAGTCGCTTTACGGCCCAATGGACGGCGCGGTTCACTTGGTTTGGGCCGAAGAGGACACATTTATCCCCCCAAGTCAGGGAAAAGAACTGGCAGGACTGCTGGCTGCCGACAGCTTTACGCCGGTCCCCGGTGCCTCACATCTCATACAGGAGGACGCGCCAGAAGCCATCGTCGCAGCGCTTTTGTCAAACTAGGTTTGGACTGGATGCCGGGTTTCTTTGGCACACGGATGGCCTGACCTTACCAGGTGCCAATTTCGATGTTTCGGAAGGAAACCGACACATCATCGCCCTCGGCAAGCTTTACCGCGCCTTCTAGGCCAAGCGCCAGATGGACAACATCGCCTTCCTTGATGTTTGGCCGACCTTCGACAGTATGGATCTCTTCGCCATCACACAGGATATGGACCTCTCCCGGGGTCTTGTCTTTCAGGCTGGCCCGTTTGGTGGAATCCCACATCACCCGCACCTCCACTTGGTGCCATTCGCCAAAGGATTCAGGGCCAAAACAGGTGCGCCGGCTGACCTCATAGCCATAATCATTTCCAAGGTAGAACTTGATCACCTCCTTATCATCACCGGTCAGAAACCGCGTGGCATAAAGATGCGTGTCGGTGGCGTTGAAGATGATGTTGTCGGCAACCAGTATCTCCCAGCGATAGGCGATCCTGTCGCCGTGACCTCGGGGGTCAGAGGATCGATATTCAACCCGTTGACGGGTTTCGCTGCAGGCCGTTTCGAACCCGGGCGCGCAGCCCTGGGTGCTCAGCCGCGTCGTGATCAACCCGTCTGTAATTTCCAACGCAGTTTCGTTGGGCGCGATGATGTCAAACCCCTCCGCTTTGACAGAGGCCGATGTCATCGCCGCACCCGCTAGCACCGCAAAAACCGTCGCCTTGCATATTGTAGATTTCATCGTTCAGTCTCCTTCCCGCCGGATGTTCTGATTTGCCTAAATGCGGTGAAACCCGCTACGCTATGAGGGCATGGAGGCATCTGAAATGTCCGGAGATAACTCAGAAAAATTTCCGAAATCTGCCACTTGGCTTTGCTTAGGTGATTTTCTGTTTTCCCCGCAAAGCCACGACTTGAAAGACAAAGACGGCCAGATTGTCCGTCTACGTCGCCAAAGCGCCGATGTTCTGGCCTGCCTCGCAAGCCAATCCGGCCAGATCGTTACAAAAGAGCACCTTATCGAACAGGTATGGCCAGACACCTTTGTCACCGAAGACAGTTTGGGACAGTGTATTGGCGACATACGCCGTGCGCTGGGGGATCAGGACCACCAGATTGTTCAGACCTTCCCGAAGAAGGGGTATATGCTTGTCGCCACAGATGGCGCCCCCCGGTCTGATATCGCCACACCCTCGCCCGACGGATATTCCCAACGCCAATGGGGGCGGCGCGGGTTGATTGCAATTGGGTTTGCAATCGTTCTGGCCGCCCTGTGGATGGTCACAAATCCGGGACAACAGGGCCAACCCGACACTCAACTTCTATTGCCTGACGAGCCATCCATCATCGTGCTGCCCTTCGACAACCTGTCAGAACTGGACAATCTGGATTACCTGGCCGCAGGTTTCAGCACCTCGATCCGCACCAACCTTGCCAAGTTTCCAGAAGTGTTTGTTATCGCCGGATCCACATCTCTGACTTTTAAAAACAGCCCTGGAACAGCGCGCGGCATCGGGCGTGAAATGGGGGTGCGGTATGTCCTGGATGGCAGCTTGCGAAAAATAGGTGAAACATTTGTCATCACCACCGAATTGATCGAGGCGGAAACTGAACAATCTGTTTGGGCACAACAATATGATTTCTCCACCGATGACACGCTTTCTGTTCAGGTCGAATTGACCCAGGAAATTGTCAGCACCCTGAATGTTGTGATCAAAGAGAAAGAACTCACCGTCGCGCGGCTGCGATCAACAGATGATCCAAAAGCGTATGATCTCTTTATCCGCGCAGATGCCGCCACACAAAAGGTCTCCGCCTCTGGACGTGCAGAGGCAGTTGACTTGTTAAAGCAGGCGATTGCGATTGATCCCGACTATCTGGCCGCGCATTTTGAACTCAGCGGTCGCTATCTGTCCCTGTGGCGCTTTGACGGTGCGGATGATCCACAACAGGCACTCGCGCTATCGCGCCATCATGCCAAGCGTGCGCTGGATATCAGCCCCTCTGACTACCGGGGGCATTTCAGGCTCGGAATGCTGTCTCTCTTTGCCGATCACGACCATGGCCGCGCCCACGCCTCCTTTCTGCGGGCCTTGAAAAGCAACCCGAACGACGCCGACATTCTATACAACATGGGTTTTCTAAGATCCCTGATGGGGGAACCTGCCGAAGCTTTGGAATGGAATGACAAGGCAAAACGGATCAACCCCCGCTACCCCGCCTGGTACAACTTCAATGCCGCCCTGTCACACATGTTCCTACGAGACTATGATCAGGCTGAAATCCTGGCAAAAATCGGGATTGCCGCCTATCCCACATCCCTCGCCCCCCGGCGCATTCTGATCGCAACCCTGGCAGAAACGAACCGGATGGAAGAGGCGCAACGCGAAGTGGCGGACTATCTGAACATCAGTCCCGATTTCCGCCTGTCAACATTTCGCAATACACCGTTTCAACACCCGCGAGATCAAGACAGATATTTCAACGCCCTGATCACCGCAGGCTTACCCGAGTGACGCGGCATCAAAGGCAATTTCTGCCCCGATTAGGCCCCCTTACTGCCGGGCCGGTCGAATATAGCGTTGCAGCGACAATAGCGACGCCCCCAGACCACCGCTGTCCTGACGCACCACGCCGATGGCGTAGCGGCCCGACCCGACCGTACGCACCAGCCGTGTAGACAGGGCCTCGGTCACAGCAGCGTTTTCCGCGATCTTCATGCCGGTGCCCTCGTAGTCAAACAGCACCAGCTTGGTGATGCCGCCCAGATCGGTTGTATCGATCACCACCAGGCTTTCCTCATCCACCTCAAACAGGAACCATTTGGTACCACCCCCCGACACGTCGTCATGGCGCAGATTGCGATGTAGCAGCCCCAGATCGGTGAACATGTCACCTGTGTTCGGCGGCAGAATATCACCAGAGGCATAGGCCTCTTGCAGCAAGGCGGCCTCTGTCACCTCCACCAGATTGAAACTGATCTGGCCAGATCCCTCATTTGAAAAGGGGCTGACGGCAATGCAATACTCCCCGGCGGGCAGGGCATTGCGGGTGATACGGCTGTTGGTGCCCAAACCGTCGGCATCATCGCTGCTTTCAATCTCGTTTCCATCTGCATCATAAAGGCCAAGAACCGTGTCCAGAGCGTCACTCGTGGCGGTCAGCCGCAGGTCCAGCGCTTCGCTCAGATCAACGCGGTAAAACTGCGGGCCGTTATTGACGGTCGCAGATAACATTTGCGGCGCAAAGCCACTGGACAGGGGATCACCCAGATCGACAATCGACGCACCCTCGCCACAGGGATCAAGGATCATCCCGCCGTCCCCTGATGCGGCATCATGAGCCTCTGACCATTCCGATACCGACAGGGTGAACGCCCCTTCGGTCCCGTCATAGCTGGTCACCTCTGCACAGTAGTCACCCGCAGCCAACGGTGATGAATATCCAAGATAGCTGTCCGTTCCGCCGCCGCCATCATCATCGCCACCAATCTGGGCGCCAAATTCATCTTCCAGCGTCAGGTAGGTGTCAAACACCGTGCTGCGGGCAAAAACCGAAATCGCCATAGGTTCAGCCAGCGTAAACCGCACAAAGTTGCGGCCCGGCACCTGACCGGATGCCTGTTGGGCGACAGAGCCCGGCTCTATCGGGTCCGCCAGCGCCGTTCCACCCAAGGCCCGCGCGCATTGTCCGGCAGAGGCGGTCTGCCCGGCGCTGATCAGAAACGGGATCGGGGCATCATACCCGGCAGGCAAACCGCCGGTGCCTTCCGGCACTTCGCGCACAGTCGAGATTTGCGCGCAATAATTTCCAGCCGTCAAAAATGTGCCCAGACGGGCATTTAGGTTCCCGGCCCCGTCATCGTCGCTGCGCATTGCAGCGCCCGTTTCGTCAAACAAGATGATCAACGGGTCAACATCGTTGGAAAAGGTTTCCAGCGTGATGGCAGTATCGGCGGCAATGGTCAGATCCACATAAGCCGGTTCCCCACGCTGGATGGAAACCGTCCCATTGATCGCCTCTGCGTCAGGACCGGAAATCTGATATTGCCCCTGGACCAAACCATCGGATTGACCGCAAAGACCGGCGGCCATGGCCGACACTGGGGCCATCAGAACGGCAAATGTTGAAAACGCAATTCGGGTGGAAATGTTATTGAACATGGCGAACCTGTACTGTCTGAAACTCTTGTGACGGGAACAGACCCTGATCGCGTCTGCTTGTCAAACTGTTGCGCAGTTTGTCGCTGGTCTAAACCAATTTCCCATCTTCCAGACGCACCTTGCGGTCCATCCGGTCGGCCAGCACCGTGTCATGGGTGGCAATCAGGGCCGACAGGCCGGTTTCGCGGGTCAGCGCCATCAACGCCTCAAACACCCGATCCGATGTGGCCTGATCCAGATTGCCGGTGGGCTCATCCGCCAAGAGCAATTTCGGCCCATTGGCCAAGGCCCGGCAAAAGGCAACGCGCTGTTGTTCACCGCCAGACAGGGCAGCTGGGCGGTGATCGGCGCGGTGTGCAATGCCGACACGGTCCAGTAAATCGCGCGCCCGCGCTTCTGCCTCGGCCTGCGGCACGGCATTGGCCAGTTGCGGCAGCACGATATTTTCCAACGCCGTGAACTCCGGCAACAGGTGGTGAAACTGATAGACAAAACCCACATCACGGCGGCGGGCCTCTGTCCGGCGACGATCTGATTTACCGGTCATTTCCTGACCCGCAATTACCACCTGCCCGGCATCCGCCGTGTCCAACAATCCGGCGATATGCAGCAGCGTCGATTTCCCCGCACCGGATGGCGCCACCAGCGCCACGACCTCGCCCGGGGCAATATCAATCGCGGCCCCGCGCAACACAGACACCTCATTGGGTTTGCCACGGTTAAAGGCTTTCTCAATCCCCGACAGGGTTAGCACCGCGTTACTCATAACGCAGCGCCTCCACCGGGTTCATCCGCGCCGCACGACGGGCCGGAAAGATGGTAACGATAAAGGACAGCCCCAAAGACAGGGAAACGGCCGATAACACATCGCCCGGTTCCAGTTTCGCAGGCAGCTTATATATCCCGCGAATGGATGGGTCCCACACCCCGCCACCGGCGATGTAGTTCACCAGCCCAAAGATCTGATCAATATAGATTGCAAAGAGGCACCCCAAGATCACGCCCATGATCGTGCCGATGATCCCGGTAAACGCGCCGCAAATGAAAAACACCCGCAGTACTGACCCTTCGGTCAGGCCCATGGTGCGCAGGATACCAATATCGCCACCCTTGTTTTTCACCAGCATGATCAGGCCCGACACGATGTTCATCGTGGCGATCAAGACCAGCACCGACAGGATCACGAACATCACATTATCCTCGATATCCAGCGCCCGCAAAAACGCGCCGGACCGATCCCGCCAAGACCACAACTGCGCCCGTTCACCCGCGGCGCTCAGCAGCGGCAGGGTATAGTCATCCACCGCCTCCGGGTCTTTGACCATCACCTCCAGCTCATCCGCCACGCCTTCGCGGTTGAAATAGCTCTGCGCCTCGGCAAATGGCATGTAAACGCGCGTGCGGTCGATGTCGTAACGCCCGGCGGTAAAGATATAGGCGACCTCATAAGTATTCACCCGGGGGGAAGAGCCAAAGGCCGTCTTCACCGCATTAGGCAGGATCAGGGTGATCCGGTCGCCGATATTCAGGCCCAACTCAAAGGCCACGCCAGATCCGATCGCGACGCCCTCGTTAAACCGGGCAATATCGCCGCGATACGCTTCGGGTTGGAAAATCCGCGGAATACCCATCAGGTTTTCCAACGTGATCCCATAGACCTCGACCCCGGTATTGTTGTCGCGGTGATTGGCCATCACCTGACCTTTGACCAAGGGGGCCACGCGGGTCACACCGGGCACCGCACGCACGGCCTCTGCCCGCGCGTCGTAATCCTCGATCACCCGCGAAATCCGGCCCGCGTCATCGACAACAGCGGCGTTATAAACCGTCACATGGGCATTGGCACCCAGGATCGTATCGACAAATTCCGCCCGAAACCCGGACCGCACCGCCAGCGTGATTATCAACGCCGCCACCGCCAGAGTGATCCCGATCAGCGAAATCCAGGTCATCACACTGACGCCGCCCTCAGACCGCCGCGCACGCAAATAGCGCCAAGCGATCATCCATTCATAACGGGCAAAAGGGGCGGGATTGGTGGCCAAGGGGCTGCTCCGATTTCGTTCCGGCGGACCATGCTGGGCGCGGGCCAAAAGGTCAAGCGCCTGAGCCGGTGAACTGCACCACCCCACTTAATCAGAATACAAAAAAACCCGCCAACAGCGACAACCATTGGCGGGTCTTAAATTCACGCTCTGCTGCGATTAGAAGTGATAGTTAATCCCCAAACGCAGCACATTGTATTCGTTGTTGATGATGGCACATCCCGGAGCACCGCAAGCCTGATCATCTGCGTCATAAAGGAATGTACCGGAATCTAAAACATGCAAGAGCTCAATCTTACCACTCAGGTTCGAATTAAACATCTTTTCCACACCCAGACCCAAAACACCACTGGTTTCAGTAGAGCTGCCCGAACCCAAAAGTGGATCGCCGATAGATGCGTCAAACTGGGTAAAGGCAACACCGGCTGTCACATAGGGCAGCCAGTCACCATTAGCCATACCCAGACGCCCACGAATGGTGCCAAATCCATCAATGTCTGTGTCGCAAGATCCGCCACAACCAAAAGAAGGAATGTCAGGCGATGATCCGCTCATGCTTGAGAAAGAGTAATCAGCCTCTATACCCCAAACCAAGCCATTGGAGTTTTGTTTGTTGTAACCAACGGTGATACCAAAAACAGCCCCATCAGGACCAGTGGACGGGAGAATCGCAGCAGAATTGGTACAGTTGTCACCGAACCCAGAATCACAATGGTCAGAACCGCCCTCACCAAAGCCCAGTGTGCCGCCAGCGTAATATCCGCTCCAATCATGTGCACTTTGCGCCTGCGATGCCATGGGCGACAACGCAACCATAGATACAGCAACAGTTGTATGTATAAGTTTCATAATTAATCCCTCACCAAAATTCAGAATCAACCTTACCATGGGTAAACTTTAATTAAAATCGCAGTTGTAGCAAAATCAACCCTGTCACGATTTTGTCTCATTTTCGTCACAATTGATCGCAAGCAAAGCCGGCCAACTTCCGCCCCTCACCCAAACGTGACAGCCCCCGCATTGCCCAAAAGCCTGCAGCGGCGCATCATATCCATATACAAAACGGGAGGATGCAACATGAAACTGCCACTGATATGCACCGCGATTATTGGCCTGCTTGCCACCACTGCCATCGCACAAGACACCCGCGCCTTTACCAATGTCGCGGGCGATGTGTATCGGATGCAAAACAATTTCCATTATTCGCTTGTTATCGCCACGGATGAGGGCACCGTTGTAATCGACCCGATCAATGCGGGGGCCGCCAGCTGGTTAGAGAACAACCTGTCCCAAGTGACCGATCAACCCATCACCCACCTGATCTATTCGCATTCGCATGGCGATCACGCCTCTGGCGGTTTGGAATTTGACGGCGCCACGGTGATCGCACAGGCCAACGCCCCTGCCGACATTGACGGCGTGGTTCCGGACATCCGGTTTGACAGTGAAATGTCACTGATGATCGGCGGCAAGACCATAGAACTGACCTATCTTGGGCCCGGCCATGGTGATGATCTGGTGGTGGCCATCGTGCGCCCCGAAAACGTGGCCTTTATCGTCGATGTCGCCGCCCCCAAACGGATGCCCTATCAGACCATGCCCAGTTCCAGCGTCGATGCGTGGATTGAACAGATCAAAGTCGCCGAAACGCTCGATTTCGACATCTTTGCGCCCGCCCATGGTCGCGTCGGCACCCCGGATGAACTGACCGAGGCTCGCCTGTATATGGAAGACCTGCGCGCCCAGGTTCTGGCTGGTCTGAACGCCGGTAAATCGGTGGAGGATCTGAAGGCAGAGATCACCATGTCAGACTATGCCAACTGGCAGCAATATGAGGCCTGGCGCCCCCTGAATGTCGAAGGCATGGCGAACTACCTGACCTCCGCCGGGATCGCCCAGTAGGGTGGGGTTTCACCCCACCAACCATTTATGCCCATCACCATCCCGTAAGGTGGGCTGTTAGCCCACCATTCCATGACCATCATCTCAATCCTCAGTGGTGGGCAAGATTGCCCACCCTACGGCTCGCTTCGGTCAAAAAAGTGCGCAGGTCGGATGCAAGGGTCATGATGGCTCCGGCAGGAAAAATTTAATCTATGGGAAAGGCGAAAAAGGCTTTGGAGATCAGATTTGATCTACCACTCGGCAGGAGCGGAAATTGAACCATTCGTCCAGCTTGGCGCCTTTCAAACGCTGCACCACGCGGTCCTTAAAGAAGATTATATTTCTAAAGTTCTCTTCGATCCAAATGTCTGGGCCAAAATGACATGCAGATGTCAGCGCCAGATCATCGTCGTTCAAGCCTGTTTTTTGCTTGCGAAACATATGATGCATTGGATGGCTTGGATCTTTCATTTCTCGATTTATATTCACACTTTCATCAGGCACGAACGTGTTTTTGCGAACACCGATATTCCAATACTGATGGAGTAAATTTAGCTGTGTTTCACCATCCTTGGCATAAAATTCAGTCGGGATGAACTTACCATCCTCTAGGTCAAACTCCTGTAAAATCTTTATAATTTCCGGGAAATAGACAAAATCAGGGCCTGAAATTGCGGTAATTGGGGGCAGCTTTCGCGGGCGGCGATCATCCTGCATGATGGTTTTTTTTGAAAACTCATCAACACTCATAATAAACCCAAACTTATTTCGCGAAATTAGCACCCCCCCTATCAGGGTCCTTCATAGAGATTTCCCCTTTGAAGAAAAACGTATTTCCTAGTTTCGAGTAGTAATCCGCCGCCCAAATCTTCTCGCTCATTTCACCTCTCCCTGCGTTGTGGCCCCCATCTGTTGTAACATGTCCGGTTCCACCAATCGGCCAATCACCGGGTGCAGGCGCAGATCGCCAGTTTTCACAACCTGTTTGAAAGTCATGGGTCATTTTGGCCGTGGTGTCCCGATCCGGCGCGATAACGTCGATCAGCCAGTTGATCTCTCCGCTTGTCCAATCCTCAGCCCCCAGCCGCACCGGCCAGACGCCCGCCTTGATCTGATCGCGCAATTTGGCATCGACCTCTTCGGACACCGACGCCCAGATCGCCACGCCGGAATGGTCGACGGGGGCTGTCGTGAATGCAGAGGGTATCGCACAAACCATGGCACAACCTATACGCGGGTGCCGCATGGCTTCAATCGCAAATCTGATGTGTTGGAACTCCGCGGCACTTCCGGCGGAGGCATCAACCGTTAACAACGCGGGTTCGGTAATTTCCCACCGTCGCAATGCTCCCGTAATACCGACGTAATACCGACATGAAATTTCGGGGCTCTGGGCGGTTAGTTTTTCCGCTTCAACGTCTGGCCAAATTGGATGGTCGGGGTCAATTCGAACTGCATTTTGATGCCCTCGTCATCGCCACTGGCCCGCGCCGCAATGATCTGCGCGGCCTTGCGCCCTGTCTCCAATCGTCCGGCATCCATGGTCGCGAGTTGCATTGGCAAACCAGCCAATAATTCCACCCCGTTAAATCCGGCCAGACCGATTTGGCCCGGCACATCGATCCCGTTTTCAAGGCAATACAACAGTCCGCCCGCCGCAATCATGTCATTGGAATAATAGAGAAAATCCAGATCAGGGGAGCGTTCCAAAATCGTCTGCGTCAGGTCGCGCCCAGTTTTCAGGCCAGAGCCGCCGGAATAAAATTCCTGATCGACGATTTCCAATCCTTCCTTGGCCAGCGCTTCGGTGAAGCCCTCAAACCGTTTGCGCGCCCTGTGATCCAGCGGCATCTTGGTGCCCAGAAATCCGATCTGCTCATAGCCTTGCTTGGCAATCGCCTTGGCCATCATCCGGCCCGCCCGGCGGTGGGAAATCCCGACCATGGCATCCACAGGCCGACCATCGACATCCATGATCTCGACAATCGGAATCCCCGCGCTCTTCATCATCGCCCGCGCCGCATCCGTATGCTCCAACCCGGCAATAATCACCCCGGATGGCCGCCATGACAGCATCTCATACAGAACCGCCTCTTCCTTTTCGGGCTTGTAGTTGGTCAGGCCGACAACCGGTTGTAGCCCCGTGCCGTCCAGCACCTCGGAAATGCCGGTCATCACCTCGGGAAAGACCATGTTGGACATCGACGGAATGATCACCGCCACCAGATTGACGCGCTGGCTGGCCAATGCACCCGCGATCTTATTGGGCACATAACCCAACGCCTTGGCAGCCTTCAGCACTTTTTCGCGGGTCCGGTCCGATACATCGCCCCGATTGCGCAACACACGAGAGACCGTCATCTCGCTAACACCAGAGGCCTCGGACACATCGCGCAAGGTCAGGCTGCGCCTGCGTATATCGTTGTTTTTCAAGTCCATCCTGGCCACCTGCTGCGAAATCTCTGGCTTATGTTAGCGGCAAACAATTCACCCGCCAAGAGCGCTGTGCAATTACGCGCCGCGCCTTAGAACATAAATATCCATGATCCAGCCGTGATCCGCGCGTGCGGCCTTTCGGCGGGCGATGATCTTGTCGCCGATTTTAGCCAGAGGACCCGACAGCGTGATTTCCTCTGCCATACCGACATAGGCGCCCCACCAGATATGAACGCCCTCTGGTTCAATGTGCTGAAACGAACACTCCCCATCCAGCATGATCACCAACGTATCGACGCCATCCGGCCAGCCCTCTTCCCGCAGACGTCGCCCCGTGGTCACCGTAAAGGGTGCGCCGATTTCATTCAGGGTCATCGCATGGCTGGCTGTCAGCGCATGAACAGACGTGATCCCCGGAATGACCGAGATATCCATCGGCATCAGTCGCCCGACGCGGTCTGCAATGCGCAACGTGCTGTCATAGAGCGACGGATCGCCCCAAACCAGAAAGGCGACCTTACCCCCACATCCTAGTCGAGACTTGATCTGCACATGCCAGATCCGGGCAATGGCGTCGTGCCAGTCATCGACGCGCTGGCGATAATCTTGGGTCGCCTCATCGCGCACCGGCAGGTCAAATTCAGCGATCTTTGTCTTGGGATTGGTCAGGACCTCATCACAGATCTGACGACGCAACCCGGCCAGATCGGCCTTTTTCGGCCCCTTTTTCGGGATCAGGATCAGATCGGCTGCATTGATCGCCTTGATCGCCTGCAAGGTCAGGTGATCCGGGTTGCCGGTGCCAATGCCAACCAGTGTCAGCCGGATCATTCCGCCGGCCCCTCTGCCAGCGGCCCCAACAACACCAGGGCCGGACCATCACCCGCCTCTGCCGCGATTAGATCAGCCATTGTTCCGATTGTTCCACGGGTCAGTTTCTGTTCAGGATGGGAGACGTTTTCAGCCAGAAGTGCGGGCATCTCAGCCGGCATGCCTGCAGCGATCAGTTGTTCGGCCAGTTGTCCGAATGTGCGCTTGCCCATGAATATCACCGTTGTGGCATGAGGGTCGGCAATGGCGGAAATATTTAAATCGTCTGGCAGCTCGCCACTGATCCCGTGGCCCGTGACAAACTGCACACGGCGAGCAGATATCCGGCGTGTCAGAGGAATACCTGCGGCCGCAGCAGCCGCAAAGGCCGATGTCACACCTGGGATGACCTCATATCCAATTCCTTCGGCCTTCAACGCCTCGATCTCTTCTTCCAGTCGACCGAACATGCCGGAATCGCCGGATTTCAGACGCACGACTCTTTGGCCGCTTTGCGCATAATCCACCAACAGGCGGCTGACATGATCCTGCTTGGGCGAGGCGCGCCCGGCACGTTTGCCAACACCCACCAGATCAGCCTCTGGCGCGGCAAAATCCAATATCGGCCCGGCGGACAGATCATCAAACAGGATCGCCTCGGCATTTTTGATCCGATCAACGGCCTTCAGCGTCAACAGCTCTGGATCACCGGGGCCAGAGCCCACGAAACTGACAAATCCGCTCATGCGCTTGCCTCTGCAATCATGTGAAAAAACGTCCCCGTCACATTGCCCTTGACCGATCCGGTTTCAGGCACCGGGTTGCCATCAGCATCACCCACCTGGGCCAAAGGCGCATCGGGTTCTTCGATGATGGTGGAATAGTGGAACTCATGCCCGCGCAGTTTTGCACCAGCGCCAAAACCCAGCGCCGGGGCATTCAGCGTCGCCTGACGATAGCCGAGGTGGAATTTGCGCTTTTCATAGGACGTCACCAACCCCAACAACCCCGCCATCTGATGGCGCACCCCTTCCTTGTCAATCAACACTTCGCCCAACGCCATATACCCCCCGCATTCGCCATGCACAGGTTTGGTTTCAGAATGTTTGCGCAGCCCCGCCAGATAGGTCGACGCTGAAGCCAGCTTGCCCGCATGCAGCTCCGGGTATCCGCCTGGCAGCCAGACCAGATCGGCATCGGTTGCGGGGGCCTCGTCCGCCAGGGGTGAAAACGGCAAAATCTCTGCCCCGGCATTTTGCCAACCGGTCAGCAAATGTGGATAGGTGAAGCTGAACGCCGCATCGCGGGCAAGCGCGATACGTTGCGCCGGTGGTTTTGGCAGGTTACCGACAAAGGCCGGGCCAGACTTGGCTGCGGCCTTGATCGCCTCCAGATCCACATTTTCGCGCAGAAACGCCGCGTAGCCGGTAATTGCCGCCTCAAGATCAGGATGCTCCACAGCCTGAATCAGGCCCAAATGACGTTCTGGCAGGGTCAGATCGCCCCGGCGCGGCAGAACGCCCAGCACTTTCACCCCGGCGCGCTCCATTCCCAGCCGGGTCAACCGTTCGTGGCGTGCACTGGCACAACGGTTCAGGATCACACCTGCAAAAGGCAGATCGGGATGATAGGATTTGAACCCTAGAGCCGTGGCTGCGGCGGATTGCGCCTGTCCGCCCACATCGATGACCAGAACAACAGGCCAGCCCATTTTTAGCGCGGTTTCCGCCGATGATCCAAAGCCGCTTTCACCCTTGGTCGCGACACCATCAAACAGACCCATCGATCCTTCGGAGACGATGATATCCGCCCCTGCCGCCTGCTGCGCGATCCCACCGATCAGATCACCCTGCATGGCCCATGTGTCGATGTTGAAACTGGGTCGCTTGGCAGCCGCCCGGTGGAACGCCGGGTCGATGTAATCCGGGCCCGATTTAAAGGGCTGTACCGCCAACCCGTCCTCGGCCAGCGCCCTCAACAGGCCCAGCATTACGGTGGTTTTACCTGTGCCCGAGGAGGGCGCAGAGATCAAAATTCCGGGGGCATTAGTCATCACCGTGGCTCCAGCTTGACCATGGGCTATTAGCACTTTGCGGGCGATAACGGCGGTCGTAATCAGTTGAATAAAGGCAGCTTTCGTCAAACCCTTCGCCGGCAAGTGCCGGGCCAACCAGGATCAGCGCGGTACGTGAAATGCTGTCATCCAGCGCATCCTTCAACGTTTCCAATGTCGCGCGAATGATCTGCTGGTCTGGCCAGCTGGCGCGGTACACCACGGCCACCGGGCAATCCGCGCCGTAAGACGGGGATAAATCCGCAATCACCTGATCCAGATTACCAATCGACAGGTGAATGGCCAGTGTGGCGCCCGTGGCCGCAAAATTTGTCAGAGTTTCCCCTTCTGGCATGGTGGAGGCCCGCCCCGGCGTCCGGGTCAGCACCACCGATTGCGCCAACCCCGGCAGGGTCAATTCGGTCTGCAGCGCGGCGGCGGCGGCAGCAAAACTGGGCACGCCGGGGGTCACGGACACGGCAATGCCTTCGGCCCTCAATCGCCGGATCTGTTCGCCCATGGCGGACCAGACAGACAGGTCCCCGGAATGAAGCCGCGCCACATCCTGACCTGCTGCATCGGCCTTTTTGATCTCTGCGACGATCGTGTCCAGATCCATCGCTGCGGTGTTCAGGATCAGTGCATCTTTCGGGCAATGGCCCAAAATCTCGTCCGGCACCAAAGACCCTGCATAAAGGCACACCGGGCAAGCAGCGATGATGTCCCGCCCGCGCAGCGTCAACAGGTCAGCCGCCCCGGGCCCGGCCCCGATGAAATGAACGGTCATTCGTGATCTCCTATGGCAATGGCGCAAGTCGCCATGCGGTCATCTGATATGGAACGCGGGGCCTGCAAGCGTCCGCCTGCTGCTGCAAGGGCGCTGGCCTCAGCCACGCTGCCGGTCGACCGCTCTGCCTGAGAGCACGCTGAATGCGAAATCGTTTCGACCGTCACAAGCTGCTCTTTCTCAACCCCGACAACCGGTAGCGCGGCCTGCGCGCAAAACCTTTTAAAGGGTGCAAAGCCCAGCTTGTCTTTCGGCGCAGCAAGATGTGTCACCTTCTGCCCCTGTGCAGCTTTTGCAAAGGCATTGCGCAGGCTATCTGCCGTGGCCCTTGACGAAAATCCGAATCCCGCTGCGATCATAGCGTCACACTCCACTGCACCACCGGATAGGCGGATTTCCAGCCGCGTTTTGATCCCAATGGTTTGGATTCTGCCAGTTCGATGCGTAGCAAATCACCGCCCTTATCCGCTTGCCATTTAGCAAACAACGCCTCGCCCTCTAACGTCACCGCATTTGCGACCAGCCGGGTGCCAGAGGGCAAAAGCGACCAGAGCGTTTCAAGCAGCGCAGTCGAAACACCGCCACCTATGAACACAACATCCGGCTTTGGCAAGTCGGCCAGCCCTTCGGGGGCTTTGGCTTCTACGACCCGCAACCGATCCACGCCCAGCCGGGCAGCATTGTCGCGAATGCGCGCCGCCCGTTCGGGATGGGTCTCCACCGCAATGGCCTGCGTCGTTGGATGTGCCAGCAACCATTCGATACTGATCGACCCTGACCCGCCACCGATATCCCACAGCAATTCGCCGGGGCGTGGGGCCAGTGCAGACAGCGTCAGCGCCCGCACCGGGCGTTTGGTGATCTGGCCGTCATGATCAAACAGATCGTCCGGCAAGCCATTGGCTTGGGGTAAAACGTTGCCCGTGCCCGCCACTCTTATCCCCACGGCCACCGGATGCGCGACATCGGTAAGATCGTATTGGCCAGCAACAACAGAACGCACTCGCTCGCGCGGCCCGCCCAAGGCCTCCATCACAAAGAGTTCGCTTTCGCCGAAACCCTGGTCCGACAGCCAAGTCGACAGTTCCCCCACCGCGTCACCATCTCGCAACAGCACAAGGCACTGTGCCCCAGGTGCCAGATGCGGGCGCAGACGCGACAACGGTGCCGCGTGCAGGCCCGTGCAGAATGTTTCTTGCAATGCCCAACCCAATCGTGACGCCGCCAGGTTGAATGTGGACTGCCCCGGATGCGCCACCCATTCACCGGGGTCCAAATGTTTGGTCACGCTGGTTCCGGCGCCAAACCAGAACGGATCACCAGAGGCCAACATCACAACCTTCCGCCCGCGATAATCCAGCAACATCGGTATCCCATCGACAAAAGGCACCGGCCATTCGATCACCTCGGCCTTCTGATCAGGCAGCAAAGATAAGTGCCGCGCCGCGCCCATGACGATTTCGGCCTCAGCCAGTGCCTTCGCGCTTGCAGGGGACAGGCCATCCGGTCCATCTTCGCCCAATCCGATTATGGTCAACCACGGGGTCTTAAACATGGCGCAGAACCTCCTGATCCTCGGCGGCACGACAGAGGCCAGCCAGCTCGCCCGCGCGATGGCGGATCGGGGTATTGATGCCACGCTTTCCTATGCCGGACGCGTCGCCAACCCGCGCGCGCAACCACTTCCGACGCGGGTTGGTGGATTTGGCGGAGTCGAAGGATTGGCCACCTATCTGCGGGACCACAACATCACCCATCTGATTGACGCGACCCATCCCTTTGCCGCGCAGATGAGCCGCAATGCCGTAGCCGCTGCGGCCCAGGCTGGCATCCCGTTGGCCGCGTTGACTCGCCCACCGTGGCAGGCCGGTGATGGTGACCAATGGACCCATGTGCCGGACATTCCGGCGGCAGCGCAGGCTTTGGCGGGTGCGCCGCGCCGTGTCATGCTGGCCCTTGGTCGATTGCATCTGGCCGAGTTTTCCGCCCAGCCCCAACATCACTATTTGCTGCGGCTGGTCGATGAACCTGATGATCTGCCATTGCCCAACTGCACCGTCATCGTGGCGCGGGGGCCATTTGATGTTGAGGGTGATACCGCATTGCTGCGTGATCACCAGATCGATGTCGTGGTCAGCAAAAACGCCGGTGGCGCGGGGGCGGAGGCAAAGATCCACGCTGCACGCGCCCTGAACATTCCTATGATCATGATCGACCGCCCGGCCCTGCCGGCGCGCACCGAAATCGCCACGGTGACGGGAATATTTGGCTGGCTGGATCACGCCTGAACCGACCGCGGGGTATAGATAATCGGCGCGCCGTCGCGTTCGATCATTCGGGTCAGGCTGGAGCCCACCAAAACCACCGTACGCATATCGGCCATATCCGGCGTGGTTTCCTGCAACGGCACCACCCGGATGGTTTCATCAGGGCGCGACACATTGCGGGCAAATATTACCAGACGGTTATCGACACAGGCCTCTTTCAAAACTTCCAAGGTCCGCACGAACCCCTCGGGTCGGGATTTGGAACGTGGATTATAGAACGCCATGGCAAAATCGGCCTCTGCCGCCAATCGCAAGCGTTTCTCAATAAGTGACCAAGGCTTTAGGTTGTCGCTCAGGTTAATCGCGCAAAAATCATGCCCCAAGGGCGCCCCTGCCCGGGCAGAGGCCGCCAGCATCGCGGTGATCCCCGGCAACACCCGAATATCCAGATCACGCCATTCCTTGGGGCCTGCCTCCAACGCCTCAAATACCGCAGACGCCATGGCAAAAACGCCGGGATCACCGGAAGAGACTACAACAACCCGCCGCCCCTCAGCGGCCATTTGCAATGCATGGTTGGCGCGGTCGACCTCGACCCTGTTGTCCGACGGATGCAATGTCAGCCCCTCGCGCGGCGCGACCCGCGCCACGTAGGGGATGTAGCCCACGATATCGGTGGCCTCCGCCAGCGCCGCATTGACCTCTGGCGTCACCAAATCGTCATTGCCCGGGCCAAGCCCTGCGATCTGCACCCAGCCGGTCATGGTCTGCGCCCCTGCCCATGGACGATGATGATGGAGAAATACGGCGTGACCTTGTCACCTGCTTCGGCCAGACGGCTGACGCATTGTTTCTTCATCGTCGCAAACTCGACGATCCAGGCATCATCGAACCGGCCAGCCGATTTCAGGGCGGCCTTCACCTTGTCAATATTGCGCCCGATCTTCATTACCACCAGCGCGTTGGTGTCAGCCATCCGGCGGGCCAGCTCTGCCTCTGGCAAGGTAGCCATCAGCACGGTCAGAACGTCATCACCCCAGGTGATCGGCATCCCCGTCGCGGTCCAGGCCCCCGACATGCCGGTGATCGCAGGCACGACCTGCACTTCAACCTTACCAACAAGCCGCGAATGGATATGCATGAACGATCCATAAAAAAACGGGTCGCCCTCGCAGGGCACCACAACGTCCTCGCCTGCATCCAGAAGGGCACGGATATGGGCAACGCAATCTTCATAAAATGCGGCCATCACCTGATTATAGCGCGGATCCTCCAACGGGATTTCCGTGGTCACCGGATATTCCATCGGAAACTCCACCACATCGTCGCGCAGCATCCCCTCGACAATCCCACGCGCCCGGCCTGAACGGCCCTCTTTGCGGAAATAGGCGATGTGTTTGGCCCCGCGCAGCAAGCGATCAGAGCGCACGCTCATCAAATCGCGATCCCCGGGGCCAAGCCCAACGCCGTAAAGCGTGCCGGTTTTGGTCACATCCCTCACTCCGCACGGCTTGCGATGGCGTTGATCGCGGCGACGGTAATTGCACTGCCACCCAGACGCCCCTCGACGATACAGCAGGGCACCGGCTGTGCCTCCCACAGCGCATCTTTGGATTCCACCGCACCAACAAAGCCAACCGGGCAGCCGATGATTGCCGCGGGGCGCGGGCAATCGGGGTCTTCCAGCATGTTCAACAGATGAAACAGCGCCGTCGGAGCGTTCCCGATTGCCACAACAGCCCCGCCCAGCCGATCACGCCAATGTTCCAGCGCGGCGGCGGACCGCGTGTTGCCCATCTTGGCGGCCAGATCATAGATACCATCGGCGTGCAGCGTGCAAATCACCTCGTTATCCGCAGGCAGACGCGGGCGGGTCACGCCCTCGGACACCATGCGCGCATCGCAAAAGATCGGCGCGCCGTTTTCCAAAGCCGTCCGTGCAGCTGGCACAAACCCGGGTGAGAATTTCACAAACGGCGCCAGATCGACCATGCCCGCCGCATGGATCATCCGCACGGCGACCTGTTCCTCGTCCTTGTCAAAGCGATCCAACGCTGCCTCTGCCCGGATCGTGGCAAAGGATTGCTTGTAAATCGCCGCACCGTTGGTTTCATACTCGTAAGGCATTCAAGAGGCTCCAAACCGTTCTAATATGGCCTGTTCTGACAGGCCGGTTTCCTGCGGCGCATCCCATGAATGGCCGTTCAAAACAAGATCAAAGGCACCGTCGCGCCCGACCAAAGTCACATCTGAGGATCGCGCCCGCGCGCATCCCTTGGCGCATCCCGACACATGCAATCGCCCATCAACATGCGGCGCGAGTTTTCGGGCCAGTTCGCGAGTTACCACGCTTGCCGATTTGCACCGCAGTGCACCAGGACAGGCATCCGCGCTTAGGACCGGATCATTCGCATCCGTCACAAAATCCGGGGCATCGACAGTATGCGCGCCTTCCAACAGGAACACCCGCCACGGCGTGACGCGCATCGCCAGCGCATGGCTGTCGCGGATCAGATCAGCCAATGAATCGGCATCAATCTGGCCAAAGGCAACGCCAAGCGCCCAGAACCGATCTGTCCGTCCGGGTTGAACTTGTTTGCCCGCTTTTGAGGGCTCCTCTGACCCCGTGGCCCATTCCGGTAAGGCAGTGTCAGCCACCAAAGCCGCCATCCGACGCTGGTCCGGGGTGCGGGCCTCTTCAAACCAATGCGCAAGCCGAATAGCCGCATCCACCGCGTCATCAACTGACACAGACAAACCCTGCACCGACCCATCGGCGCGCAGGATCAATCCACCGCTGTCTGTTCGTTCAATCCGAATATCGGCCGAACAGCCGCCAAAGACCGGCGCGGCTCCGGCATCCACCGCAAATCCGAATTTCGCAGGCAAGTCCGGCAATTCGTCCAGCCGTTCATACAGCCCCATCGCCAACTGGCAGGTTTCATCCCCCTCCACCCAATCCGGTGCAATCAGGATGTTCCGCCGCGCTTCCAACGCCGGATCGTCAGGCAACAGGCCCAGACCGTTCAGCCTTTCCAGCAGGTCTTCGTGATCCGCCTCTAGCACACCCCTGATCTGCAGGTTCGCCCGGCTGGTCAGATCCATGATGCCGTTGCCAAACTGTTGTGACAGGCGGCATAGACCCAATACCTGCTCCGTGGTCAGACGCGCCAGACGGGGCCGCACCCGCACCACCAGCCCATCACCCGACATCATCGGGCGATAGGCGCCGGGGCACCAGCCTTTGGGTTCTGGCCTGCTCATGCGCGTGCCTCCAATGAGGCCAGTATCGAATTGCGCCGGGTCTGCCACAGCCCAGCCTCCAGCAGTGCCGCGAATTTGTCCTGCATGGCGCGCAAGGCTTCTGGGTTGTGTTCTTCCAAGAACGCCCAGACATCCTCATCCCCCAGCGTCGCCGCGTGGTAAAGGTCAAACAAATGCGGCTCCACCACGCCTGCCAGATTGGCGAAAGACGCCAGGTGATCCAGCGTCGCAGAAATTTCTGCCCCGCCGCGGAAGCCATGGCGCATCATGCCCGAAATCCAGTCGGGATTGGCGGCGCGTGCGCGCACCACTCGGGCAACTTCCTCTTGCAACGTGCGTGCACGCGGAGCGTCGGGATTGGTGATATCCAGATGATAGAGGTTGGCCTGCCCGCCTACACGGCTTTGCGCGGCGGCAAAGCCCGCTTCATGCGCGGCATAATCGGCGGCCAGCAACACGTCTGTTTCGGGCAGGTCCTGCAGATGCACGAAACTGTCCGCACCCTTCACCCGCGCCTCAATCCCGGCGCGATCTGATTGTGCCTTGCCATCATCCAGCACCCACTGGCTGGCCGACAACCACGCCTCACCCGCCTGCGCGCGGCCCTCGTCTGAGTAATCCTCTGCTGCATGCCCCATGCCCAACCCATAGGATCCCGGCGCCGGGCCGTAGACTCTGCCGCCCACATCCTGACCGGCATAAGGGTTCCAATCCGGTGCTTCGTCGCGTTCGGCCAGTGCTTTCACCGCCTGACCAAAGAGACCCGAAAGTGTTGGGAACACATCCCGGAACAGGCCAGAAACACGCAAAGTTACATCTATCCGGGGCCGTTCCAACAGGGTGATCGGTAGGATTTCAACACCAGACACGCGGTCGGATTGTGCGTCCCAAACCGGTTTTGCCCCCAACAGATGCAACGCCATGGCAAATTCCTCGCCCGCCGTGCGCATCGTGGCCGATCCCCACAGATCAACAATCAGACCCATGGGATAATCGCCCTCTTCCTGCAAATGCCGCCGCACCAGTTCCTCTGCCAGCTTCACACCTTGGGCATAGGCTGCGCGTGACGGGACAGATCGCGGGTCCGTGGTGAACAGGTTGCGCCCGGTGGGCAGCACATCTGTGCGCCCGCGATAGGGTGATCCTGACGGCCCCGCTGCAATGCGTTTACCGGCCAGCGCATCCAATAGCGCGGCACGTTCCGCCGTGGCCGAGGCGGACGTTTCAAACCCAGCCTCACCCGCTGGTGTACGGCCAAAGATATGCAGCCCATCGCCGAACTGGCTTTCCTTGATGTCGCAGACAAAGCGATCAATCCGTGTAATCGCCTCTGCCGTTGTGGTCGCGCGGTCCACACCCAGATCGGCCTCCACCCCCAGCGCCTGAGCCTCTGCCCGGATATCTGCCTGCAAGCGGTCTCGGCGTTTGGGGTCAAGCCCGTCGGCATTGGAAAACTCGTCCAGCAAGGCCTCCAACCGGATCATCTGATCCGATACACTGCCCTGTTTCATCGGTGGTGGGATATGGCCCAAGGTCACGGCCCCGACACGGCGTTTGGCCTGCGCCGCCTCGCCCGGATCGTTGACGATGAACGGATAAATCACCGGGGTCGCGCCGATCAGTGCCTCTGGCCAGCAACTGCCCGACAGGGCCACCGATTTTCCGGGCAACCATTCCAGCGTGCCATGCGCCCCGATATGAACCAAGGCATCAATGGCCTCGCCCTCTCTGAGCCACAGATAAAACGCCACATAGGAATGGCGCGGGGTGCGGCTGAGATCGTGATAGTCATCCTCCCGAGCCTGAGGGATGCCGCGTTCCGGCTGCAGCGCGACCAACACATTGCCCCGCCGGGTCGCGATGAAATGCAGTGCGCCATCACGGTAGCTAGGGTCATCCTCTGGCACGCCCCAAACCGCTGTCAGATCATCCTGCAACGCATCCGGCAGTTTCGACAATGCGGTCAGATAGGCCCCGATGGGCCAGGCAATGGTTTCAGTTGAAAGGGCCTGGTCCAACGCCACGCCCGTTTCGACCACAAAGCCCTCGCCCTGCAAATCGCCCAATATCGCCTCTGCCGAGGCCAACGCATCCAGCCCCACGGCATGGGCCATCTGATGGGCCTTGCCGGGATAGGTCGACAGGATCATCGCCAGTCGCTTTTCCGGTGCTGGTTTCTGCGCCAAATTCACCCAGGCCGCCAGCCGGTCGGCCATGGCCGCAATCCGTTCCGGTTCCGCCTTATGCGCAAACCGGGAATATTCCAGCGCTGCGTCACGTTTGCCCGGTTCCTTGAACGAGGCCACGCCGCCAAAAATCCGCCCATCCACCTCTGGCAGAACCACATGCATGGCGAGGTCCGCAGGGGATAGCCCGCGCTCCGCCTCATCCCAGGCCTTGCGACGCGACGTTGACAGTGCCAACTGAAAAACCGGCACATTTCCTGCATCCAGCGGCGACTTACCATCCACGCCCTTCCCGGAAAAGGCGGTAGCGTTGACAATGGCCGCTGGCTTCAATTCACAAATTCGATCAGCAATCCAACGCGCCGCATCCGGTACTTTCAACGAAGGCGCGAATAGTCCAATCACATCAAAACCGCGATCCTCCAGCGCCTTGAACGTCTCTTCAATCGGGTCCAGATCAGCGGCGGTCAGATAGGCCCGATAAAAGCTGACAACCACACGCGGTCGGGTCGAGCGTTCGGCAAAGACATCCGGGTTGACTACGCCATCCGCCGGTGTCCACGCCCCGACTTGCGGCACCTGTTTTGATCCCTTGACGGGCCCGGCGTAAAGCCCCGCCGCCAAAGCCATTTGCGCCAGCGCCGCCTGTGCAGCCACTGCCCCGCCGGTATCACACAGATGTGCCAGACGTTTCAGCGTTGACACCGGCAAGGTCGACACATCATCCAACCGCGGATCAGGCCGCCCATCCGCAGGCAAAACCGCCAGCGCGATCCCCTTGGCTTGCGCCAAGGCCCGCACCTGTTGCAAGCCGTAGGACCAATAAGGCACGCCGCCGATCAGCCGGATCAGGATGCCCTTCGCCCCTTCCAGCGTCTGTTCAACATAGGTATCGACAGACAAGGGATGTTTCAGCGCATTCAGGTTTGCAAGCCGTAGGGTGGGCAATTTTCCTTCCGCCCCACCACCGCGATGCCAGCCCGCCGCGAAAGCGCCAAGGTCACTGTCGGAAAAGGACAGCACCACCAGATCCGCCGGGCTCTGGCCCAGATCGGTCGGGGTTTCCGTTTCCTCTAACCCATGGCTTTCGCGAAAGACGACATGCATGGCGCACTACCTTTGTGGTGGCTTACTCGGCGGGTTCCGATACGCCGATCAAAATGTCGCGGATCGCAGCGGTATTGATGTCGTCATGCTCAGCAATCACCACCAGACGGCCCTGACGCGCCTCATCCGGCTTCCACAACCTGTCATACTGATGGCGCACCCGTGCGCCCACGGCCTGCACCAATAGGCGCATCGGTTTACCAGACACGGCAGCATACCCTTTGACACGCAGAATGTTCAGCTCATTGGCCAGACGCTCGATCCGCGCTGCCAACTCCACTGGATCGGTTTGTTCGGGCAGATCAATCACTATACTTTCAAAATCGTCATGATCGTGATCATGGGGCGTGTCGTGATGGGATGGGCGGGCATCCAAATCTTCCTCAGCTGCGGAGCCCAGCCCCAGGATTACACGTGGGTCAATGGCACCCTCAGCAATCTCAATGATCGGCAGCTTGCGCGGGGCTTCAGCCTCGATCACGGCGCGGGCCTTGGCAATACCGTCAGCGCCTGCCAGATCAGTCTTGGTAAGCAGAACGATATCGGCACAGGAAATCTGATCCTCGAACACCTCAGACAGTGGGGTTTCATGATCCAGCGACTCGTCTGCAGCCCGCTGCGCCTCTACCGCGTCCACATTGGGCGCAAAGCGACCGGCGGCCACAGCCTCTGCATCAGCCAGTGCAATCACCCCGTCGACGGTGATGCGCGACCGGATATCCGGCCAGTCAAAGGCCTTCAGCAATGGTTTCGGTAATGCCAGACCAGAGGTCTCGATCAGGATGTGATCCGGGCGCGGCTCCAGCGCCATCAGGCTCTCAATCGTTGGGATGAAGTCATCGGCAACCGTGCAGCAGATGCAACCATTGGCCAGTTCCAGAATGTTTTCCGCCGGGCAGCTCTCATCAGCGCAGCCCTTCAGGATTTCGCCATCAACACCCACATCGCCAAATTCGTTGACCACCACGGCCAACCGCTTGCCTTCGGGATTTTCCAGCAGATGCCGGATCACAGTGGTTTTTCCGGCCCCCAAAAACCCAGTAATTACCGTCACGGGCAGTTTCGACAGATCAGACATATGCGGCCTCCGCGCCATTGATTTGGTCCCGAATCGTCGGGGTCTTGAACGGGGAGTATCGCGGCGGCTGCATCTAGCAGTCTGACCCGATCCCGGCACACCCCGTCCGGTTGCGTCATTTCCGTTGCTGGCAGGTTTCCCGGCTTGCGGATTCAGGGCCTTCTGGCCCAACGGTCCCCCCGCCTTCCCAGCATTTCGCCAGTGGCATCTGAGGGGCCTTCCCGGTCACGGTCGCGGGGGCGGCTGCGCTTTGGGCGATTTCCCTGTCGCATTCCCTTTTCTCCTGCCCTAAGACAGGAACCAACCCAGTCGCTTTGGTCTATCCGGGGGCGACTTGTCAAGCCTTGGAGAGTGATATGACCACAGATGCTGAACGCCACGCCGCCAAGATGGCCAAGATCAAGGCCGCCCGCGACCGTATGATGGAAACCAAAACCGAAGAAAAAGGCCTGATCATCGTCAATACCGGCAAGGGCAAGGGCAAATCATCCGCCGGTTTTGGCATGATTCTGCGCTCAATCGCGCATCAGATGCCCTGCGCTGTGGTGCAATTCATCAAGGGCGCGATGACCACCGGCGAACGCACCCTGATCGAGGAAAACTTTTCAGACATCTGCCAGTTCTACACAATGGGTGAGGGATTTACCTGGGAAACCCAGGACAAGGCCCGCGACATCGCCGCCGCCCAGGCCGCCTGGGCCAAAGCCAAAGACCTGATACTGGATCCCAATGTCCAGATGGTCCTGCTGGACGAGATTAACATCGCCCTGCGCTATGACTATATCGACATTGATGAGGTGGTCGATTTTCTGCTCCACGAAAAACCCCACATGACCCATGTCATCCTGACCGGCCGCAACGCCAAAGACGAACTCTTGGAAGCCGCCGACATGGCCACCGACATGACCCTGCTAAAACACCCGTTCCGCGATGGGGTAAAGGCGCAGAAGGGTGTGGAGTTTTAGCGACTCAGAATTTGCTGCGACCAATTGTAGTCAGCCGTTTCTATCATCGAAAGAAATAGAACCAATTACCTTGGTAGTTTCGATCAACCACCTCTTGGGAGGCTGCATTGAATGTGGCACAATCAGCTTCGGCCTTTGGCAATCCAGACGCAGCCATCAAATTTCTGTCAAAACTTTTGAGCAAATCTCTAAGCAACTCAGCGTCGATTTCATTTTGTACGGCGATCGTAAAGTGAAAGTTTGATGGGATTTCGCTAAACGATGCCAGCCAATGGACTTCAAGAACGTCAAATCCGCTATCTTCCGCCCACTGCCGAATTATACTTTGAGCTCGACCCACCTGTTTAAAGCGCATCGATCTCACAAGCTTCCTCCGTAGCCGTTGAAACACGCTGCCTTCAATTGCCATTGAGATGTCCCTCAATCACCGCCCAGGTCTCATCCAATATGCGACCCTTTTGCGCGACGATTTCTGTGGCACGCCCAGCCACTTGTTGATGCGCCTCAGCCGGTTGTAACACAGCCTCCGCCAACTCCTCAGCTGACTTGACCACCACCGCCGCGCCGGCCTCGTCCAATTCCGCATAAGTCTCGGAAAAATCCACCACCGATGGGCCATGCACCACCGCCGATCCCAGCGCCACGGCCTCAAACGGGTTTTTGCCGCGCAGGGGGGTGCCTTGGACCGTCAGAGAATGGGCAACAAAGGAAACCTGTGCCAATCGGTACCACAAACCCATCTCGCCAAGCGTATCCGCTATGTAGATCTGCGTCGTCGCATCGGGCCCTTCACCTGAACCGCGCCGCGCAACATGTTTGAACCGGGCCTTCGCTGCAACCTCGATCCCGTCTGCATCCACCAGATTGCGCGGGGCGAGGATTAGCAAAGCATTGGGATAGGCGGCCAGCACGTGCGTTTGGGCTGCCAGCACCTGATCTGTTTCACGCTGCTCTGTCGCCGCCGCAAGCCAGACCCGGCGATCCCCGATTGCAGCTTGCAAGTCCACCAATTCCTGCTCACCCACAGGCAGGGGGCGCGCAACACCTTTCAATGCACCGATCACCTGCATCCGATCCTCCGGCACACCGAAGAACCGGAAATGATCTCGGGTACCTTCGTCCTGCAACAGGCAATGGTCAAAGGCCTTCAACACATCCGCATACAGGCCCCGGCTGCGTTTGCGTTTTCCAAAGTTCTTATCCGACATTCGGCTGTTGATCAGCAGAACCGGCAACCCCCGCGCCTTGGCCTGAGTGATCATCACTGGCCAGAAATCAAGTTCGGCAAATACCGCAATCGAAGGCTGCCAATGATCCAGAAAACCACACACCGCGCGGAACGTATCCACCGGCGAAAATTGATGAATGCAACGATCAGGCAGGCCAACCCTTGCCAATGCCTCGGCAGAGGTTTTGGTGCCACTGGACAGAAGGA
This sequence comes from Roseovarius sp. YIN77, assembly GCF_057219155.1. NCBI lineage: Bacteria > Pseudomonadati > Pseudomonadota > Alphaproteobacteria > Rhodobacterales > Roseobacteraceae > Roseovarius > Roseovarius sp. YIN77. The sequence continues at coordinate 77,876 of NZ_JBXVVI010000005.1, read as the reverse complement.
TGTGAACATCAGTGCGTTCCGACAAAATCCGGTCAAACAGGGGCAGCAGTGCCAGACTTTCCCCAACGCTCAGCGCATGAAACCACAAAACCTCGCCATCAGGTCTGGAAACCGACGCCTGACCGAACCGTTCTGGCAGGCGATCCGCAATCTCCTTGCCGCGGCGAGCACGTCTTTGCAACGCCCAACGCCATATGGGCGTCGAGATTCGTGCAAAGGCCAGATAGGACGTCAGGGCAAGAGATCGGACCAATCAGGCCACCCCAAGGTTCAACAGCCGCAGCATGGTCATCAGACCGATAGGTTTGCCATCCTGAACCACAAAGGCCGCTGAAATGCGTTTGGTTTGCATGACGTTCAGGGCCCGTGCGGCCAAACGGTCGGGTTCCAGACAGGTCGGATCAGAGGTCATGATGTCACGTGCAAATGTTTCGTTCATCGCCACATGCATGGAATTTTCCAACTGACTGACTAGATAGCGCCGGATATCGCCATCGGTGATCACGCCGGCCAAGTCGCCATTGCCATCCAAGACCCCTACTATGCCGAAATTGCGCTCTGACTGTTTGGCGACCACATCAATCACTGGGGCATCCAATCCGACCAGCGGCAAAACATCTGCCGGATGCATGATCTCGGCCACCGACGTCAAAGATGCACCCAGTTTGCCCCCCGGATGAAACTGGTGAAAGGACGTTTCGCTAAACCCCTTGAGCTGCAGCAAAGTCACCGCAATCGCATCGCCCAACGCCAGCTGCATCAGGGTCGAGGTCGTCGGTGCCAGATTGTGTGGGCAGGCCTCGCGCACTTTGGGTAGGGCGAGGCAGACATCCGCATGTTTCGCCAGTGTGCTGTCAGCATTGCCACAAATCAGAACCATCGGTACCCGGAACCGGCGCGTATAGGCAGCCAGATTGCGCAATTCTTGCGTTTCGCCGGACCACGACAGCATTAATACGACATCATCTGACTGAACCATCCCCAGATCACCATGGCTGGCCTCTGCCGGGTGCACAAAATAGGCAGGCGTTCCGGTCGACGAAAACGTCGCCGCAAGCTTTGATCCAATATGGCCGCTTTTGCCCAGCCCGGTCACGATCAAACGTCCCTTCATGGTCAAAATCAGATCAATGGCCTTGGCAATGCCGTCCTGCAAACCCGGGGCATCCAGACCGGATTGGACCACATCCAACCCATCGCGAAAGGTTTCGAATGCGTTTTTAACAAGGCGTTGTGCGTCGGACATGAAGGCGGCCTTCGTAATCGGTTATATCCGTTGATTACGCGATTTACCGACAGGCGGCAATGATCTCAGGTGCGTGTGATGTTGCGGCGGCTCTCCTCACACAGGAACAGCTCATAATCCATACATTAGAAATCCTAATTCATCGCCCTCAAAACTATCGTTTGTCAAACGACCCTCTCGCGTTCACCATTGGTCAATTGCATTGCAGAGGTCAGATATGCACGACGGAACACCGCATCAAAACATCACACATTGGCAAGAACGCGTCGACATGGCGGCAGCTTTTCGCTGGACGGCGCGGCTGAACATGCACGAGGCTGTTGCCAACCATTTCAGCCTGTCGGTCAACGACGATGGCACCCAGTTTCTGATGAACCCTAATCAGGTGCATTTCAGTCGGGTTAAGGCCTCTGATCTCTTGCTCCTGGATGCCAATGACCCGGATACGCTCAGCCAACCCAACGCCCCCGATCCGACCGCTTGGGGATTGCATGGCTCTGTCCACCGCCGTTGCCCGCATCACCGCTGCCTGATGCATGTCCATTCGATCCATGCCACCGTTCTGGCCTGTCTGGCGGACAGCAATATTCCACCCATCGATCAGAACACGGCAACATTCTACAACCGCTATGTCATTGACGATCATTTTGGTGGGCTCGCGTTTGAGGAAGAGGGCGAACGTTGTGCCGCCGCCCTGCAAGACCCGAAAAAGAAGGTTATGATCATGGGCAATCACGGTGTTCTGGTCATGGGTGACAGCCCCGCCGATACCTTCAACCGGCTCTATTACTTCGAACGCGCGGCAGAAACTTATATTCGCGCGCTCCAAACCGGGCAGCCCCTGCGTGTCTTGTCTGACGAGGTCGCCGAAAAAACCGCGCAAGAACTCGACGATTATCCGGATCAGGCCAACCGCCATCTTGAAGAGCTGAAATCCATCCTGGATGGCGAAGGCTCTGACTACGCGAGCTGACAATGTGCGGCACGCGGAGAAGGCCCAGCCGGAAATATCCCTATGAACCCCCTCCGGGGCAGGTCTGAACCCACGCTTTCAGACCCATAAGGAGACAGGATATGACCTCAGAAACACTCCGCCCCGATCCAGAGGCCGACCGCTGGAATTACCGGCCCGAAGGCCCGGTCAATCTGAACCCGTTATTTGCCTGGCCGCCCAGCCCCGCTGCGGTCTGGTCCTGGTATCGCGGGGCTTGGTTGGAGCTCACTTCTCTAACACTAACATTCGCGCTCGCCGTTATTGCCTATGTCTGGTTCCTGCCACCGCTGGCGGCCATGGCCACCTTCGCCCCGGGCTGGATGATCACTGTGTGGCTGTTGAATCTTATCCCGCAAACACTGGTCGCGGGGACGCTACATTGGTGGCTTTACATGCGTAAATCACAAGGGATGCACAAGAAATTCGATAAACGCGACCTGACCCGCAACAACGGCATCTTCACCTTCAACAATCAGGTGCTGGACAATATCTGGTGGACGTTGGGCAGCGCGATCACGGTTGCGACTGTCTTTCAATGGTGCATCTACTGGGCGATGGCCAATGGCTGGGCCCCAGTGATTACCTTTGCCGACGCGCCCGTGTGGTTCATCCTATGGCTCTTCATCGTACCAATGTGGAGCAGCCTGCACTTTTACTGGACCCACCGGCTGGCGCATCACCCAAAGCTCTACAAGCATGTCCATGCGGTTCACCATCGCAATATCAATATCGGGCCATGGTCGGGTATCTCAAATCATTGGTATGAAAATATGCTCTATTTCTCGACCTATTTCATCCATTTGATCTTGGCCTCTCACCCATTGCACCTGCTGTTTCACGCCTATTTCCAACAGGTCAGCCCGGTCCTGTCTCATTCCGGGTTTGAAAAAGTGATGGCGAAGGAACGTGATGCCATGCGCGCCGGGGATTTCTTTCACCAGCTCCATCACCGCTATTTCGAATGTAACTACGGCACGTCAGAAGTCCCCTTTGACCGCTGGTTCGGCACCTATCATGACGGTTCTGCCAAGGCGACAGAACGCACCCGGGCCTTCAAGAAACAGATGTACACCCGGTGACGCAAATGCCAGATCAGGCCGCCAAAAGCGCGCATCCCGACCCCAGCCCCAAAAGCCGCGAATGGCATTGGCATCCAGAACTGCCCATTGGCTACGCCCCCTATTGGCATTGGCCCCCGAAACCCGGCGTACTGGTGAAATGGCTGTGGCAGAACTTCCTGCAAGGTTCTGACCGCATGATTTATCTGGTAACGGCTCTGGCCGTGGCCTTCTGGATCCAACCGATCAGCGCTGATCAGGCAAGTTTCGCGCCCGGTTGGATGGCCTGGGTTCTGATCCGCAACTGGATCTTGCTCTTGATCGTTGCCGGGGGTTTGCATTTCTGGTTCTACGGAATCGACGCGCAGGGCAATCTGCTGAAATATGACCCACGACCCATGTCAGCGCGTAAAAACGCCTTGTTCAAATTCGGCTACCAAACCTGGGACAATGTGTTCTATGCCCTCGTCTCTGGCGCGCCGATCGCCACGGGATACGAGATCTTGCTGCGCTGGCTTTACGCGGTCGGAAAAATCGAATTTCTGCAGTTTGCTGAGAACCCGATCTGGTTCATTCTACTCTTCCCTCTCGTCACAATCTGGCAGAGCCTGCATTTCTATTTCATCCACCGCGCCCTGCATTGGCCACCGCTTTACCGGCGCGTCCATTCCATCCACCACCGCAACGTCAATCCAGGGCCGTGGTCCGGCATGTCGATGCATCCCATTGAACATGTTTTCTATTTCAGCTCTCTCCTGATCTTCTGTCTGATCCCCAGCCACCCGGCCCACATGATCTTTCTGCTTTACTGGCAGCTGTTGGGCGCACCGTCCTCTCATTCCGGGTACGAGGCCGTCTGGATAAAGGACAAATCGCGGCTGGTGATTGGGTCGTTCTTCCATCAGCTCCATCACCGCTATTACGAATGCAATTACGGCGGGTATGAAATGCCTTGGGACAAATGGTTCGGCACCCATCACGACGGGTCTGAGGAAGCCACCCGCCACACCCGCGACCGCAAACGCAACATGCACGCCAAATAGGTGCCCCTCAATCGGAGCTCGAACATGCCTGATTATGTCCCGACCAATGCGGCCTCTTCTGGTGTCAGGTTGGATAAGAAAACCCTGAAATCGATTGCTGCGCGATCTGACCGGCCCGGCCTGATCTATATCGCCCAGTGGATTGTGTCGCTGACCCTGACCGGCGCGTTGATCTACGCTACAATGGGCACGCTCTGGATGTGGCCCGCAATGGTTCTGCATGGCATTTTTTTGACCGTTCCCGCCTATTCCTTCAGCCACGAAACCGCCCACGGCACCGCCTTTCGCCGCCGCTGGCTGAATGAAACCGTGCTATGGGTCACCTCGCTGATCTATATGGAGGAACCACTCCACCGCCGTTACACCCACACCAATCACCACACCTTCACCTGGCATGTGGGCAAGGACAGCCAGATGCCCTTTGACACACCAATGGGCTTTGGTGGCTGGCTGACGGAAATCACCGGCTTTGGACTTTTGCGCTTTCACTTGCATGTCTTCGTACAGCTGGCCTGCAGACGCTACACCGACACGATGCGCATGGTTTGCCCAGAGGGCGAGTTTGCCAAAATGACTCGCAATGCCCGGATCATGCTGGTGATCTACGCACTGATTGCCATCGCGCCGGCCCTGGGCATCTGGTGGCCGGTTTGGCTTATCGTCCTGCCACGTATTCTGGGCGCACCGGTGATGCTGCTGTTTACGCTGATCCAGCATGTGGAGCTGCAGGAAAACTCGCCGTCTATCCTGAACAGCACCCGGTCATTTCGGGGCAGTCCTCTGGCCAATTTCCTTTACATGAATATGAACAATCATGTGGAACATCACCTTTATCCGCAGGTTCCCTTTTACGCGCTTCCTGATCTGGCCAAGGCGGTGAAAGATCAGGTGCCCCAACCTGATCCCGGATTTTTCCGCACCAATTGGGAGGTCTTCATCGTCGTCCTGCGCCGGTCCCTCGGCCTGTCGACCAAGGCGCCGAATATCCGGCAAGCTGACCACATGATCTCTGACGGTGGGCCGGTCGAACGGATCGCCCAGCGCACAATGTAACACGACCTCGCCCAGCACCAAGGAAACAAAATGGCACGTAGTCTTTGGCATCACACACCCAGCCTGCCCCTTAAAACCGCACCCTATTGGAATTGGCCGATGCGGCCCTTGGATATCCTGATTTATCTGCTCAAAAGCTGGAAACCGTTGGGAACGCGTTTCACGTTCCTGATCGTGGCCTTCGCGATTTATCAATGGTTTTCGCCAGATCTGGCAGAGGCCAAAACGCTTTCCCTCGGGTGGAGTTTTGAAATCCTCCTTCGAAACATCATACTGGTCACAATCGTTGCAGGGGGACTGCACTTGGTCCTGTGGGCCAAACAGCTACAAGGCGACGAATATAAATACTTCCTGCGCCCCATGGGCAAAAACATCCACGCGTTTTTCTTCAAGGATCAGGTTCTGGACAATATCTTGTGGTCCATGGTGGCTGTTGTCTTCATGACATTCTGGGAATGCCTGATGTGGTATGCCTATGCCAATGGCTTTGCCCCCATGATCTCCTTCACGGACGCACCGATTTGGTTTGTGCTGCTGATCATCCTGATCCCGATTGAGGCTGGCCTGCATTTCTATGCCCTGCACCGACTGCTCCATGTCGGTAAAATCTACACTTGGGTGCATTCCTGGCATCACAAGAACATCCAAACCGGCCCCTGGTCCGGCCTTGCCATGCATCCGGCCGAAAGCTTTTTCCTGCGCGCGGATGTGCTGTTGTTCCTGATCATTCCCGCAAGCCCCGTTCATATCCTTTTCCTGATCATGCACAGCACATTGGGCGCGCCGACATCCCACACCGGGTTTGAGCGTATCAAAATCGGAGGCACCAAAGGCATCGAGGTCGGAGATTTCTTTCACCAACTGCATCACCGCTTTTTCGACTGCAACTACGGCACTGACGAAACGCCGTGGGATGAATGGTTCGGCACCTTTCACGACGGCAGCGACGCCGGGAACGAACTTATCAAACAGCGGCGAAACAAGATCTGGGCGAAATGACAACATCACTCTCATCGAAATCCAAGGAGCCTGACATGAAACGCATCTATGACTTCAGCCGCAAGCCCGCCATGCGCAATTACACGGTGGCCGACCTGAAGGCGCTGAAAGGGTCTGGCAAGAAACTATCCATGGCCAATCCGGCGGACCGTGATCAGATCACCGCCTGTGTCGAGGCTGGCATTGATCTTTTTGTCGTCGGCACCGATCAGTTGGAGGACGTGCGCGATCTTGCCCCCGCCCATTTCACCGGTGCGGGCTCCAGCTGGTCACAATTCGGATCAGACGACGAGATTGTCGCCCACGCGTTCGAGGCCATGCGCCGTGGCGCCGATATGTATTACACACTGCGTTCTTTTGATGTGATGGAACGCATGGCCAGTGAAGGCATCCCAGTGCAAAGCCATATCGGCCTGATCCCGACCTTCAGCCATCATTACGGCAGCCTGCGCGCCTTTGGCCGCAAAGCGGACGAGGCGATTGAAGTCTGGAATACGCTTAAACGGATGGAGGACGTCGGCGTTTTCGCGGTAGAAGTCGAATGCCTTGCCGAAGAAGTTTTGGCGGCGGTAAACGACAAAACCAGCGTCGTAACCTTTTCGCTTGGCTCGGGCATGGCCGGGGATGCGATCTTTTCCTTCGTCGCCGATATCTGTGGTGAGGCAAGCGAAGAGGACAAGCCCCCCAAACATGCCTATGCCTTTGGTGATGTTGGCCGGCTGCACAAGCAAATCCACGATGAACGCGTCGCCGCACTTGGCCAATTCCATTCCGAGGTCGCGGCCCAAAACTTCCCCTACCCGCAAACCAATATCGGAATGCATCCGGGTGAAGAGGAAAAGTTTCTCGAAGCGCTCGATCGCTGGAACCCAACACATCAATGAACCGCGTGGCAATCCTGCCATCCGTTAATTCCGGCATCAATAACCTGCCAATCATCTGACATCAGAGGGTCAATTCATGAGCACCTGGATTCACGCCTGCGCAACCGATGATGTGGACGAAGAGGACCTGATCCGCTGGGATTACAACGGACAGACCTACGCAATTTACAACACCGAAAAAGGCTTTTTTGCCACTGATGGCCATTGCACCCACGAAAACCAGCTTTTGGAGGATGGGCTTGTCATCGACTGCGTAATCGAATGCCCGCTTCACGGTGGCCGGTTTGACATCTGCACAGGCAGGGCCCTATCGGCCCCTTGCACGGTCGACCTGAACACCTATCCCGTCAAAATCGAGGATGGCCAGGTCTTCATCGCCCTGTCCTGACACTCACCCAGCAAGGCGTGCGGGCTGTGCAACACTTGATGCCGTGCACTTTGTTGCCGCTTTTTGGCAATATTACTGCCCATTAGTTGTATTCTTACTGACTTAGTTCCGCCTTGGAATAGCGAATCTTATTTTTCAGATCGCGCGAGGGCGGGGCAAAAAGCAACGTCAGAAACCGGGCCAGATGAACCAAAACGCGCGTCAATTACAGGAATTTGCTGATGCCAGCCTGAGCCTTATTATTCAGCGCCAGGTGACGTTTATCGGCGGCACTGTACTTGTTGCGTTCTACATCAATCTAAAGATCGCCTTGATCTGCTATGGCCTCTGCCTGATGACAGAATTGTTTGACTATCTGGTCATCAGAAAAGTGCATAACTGGGATGGCAAGGGCGAACGCGAGGCGCGCCTTTTTCAAAACCTCCTGACCCTTAGCGCGGTCTTGGGCTCCCTCACCGTTTGTATGTACATCGTTATGGCGGCCTTGGCCGAAGGGCCTTCTATGCATTTGGGGCCGTTGTTTTTCCTGTTTGCCGCAGGATTATACGCTGCAATGAACAATTGCCAATTGCCGCAGGTGCTGTTGATCCGCATGTCGATTTACACGGCAGTTACAATTTTCATCCCGGTCTATGATCTGTGGCTGGTCCAGCCTCCGCTGGATTCATACCTGTGGAAACAGCTCGGCGTTGTCGTCTTTGTCCAGTATTTCGTGATCGAATGTTCAGTCAAATTTGCCGCCAGTTACAAAACTGGCCTGAAACAGCTGGAAGATCTGCGTATCGAACGTGACCGCGTCACCGAAGCTTACAAAGTTCAATCCGATTTCGTATCGATTGTCAGCCACGAACTCAGAACACCTTTGACATCCATCAAGGGCGCACTTGATCTGGTCAATTGTGGCAATGCCGACAGCCTGCCCGAAGATATTCGCAAGGTGACTCTGGTCGGTCAGAAAAGCTGTAATAGACTAACGATATTAATTGATGACCTGCTTGATTTCCAGAAACTGAAATCCGGCAAAATGGTGCTTAGGTTTGCGGAACATGACCTTCGTCATCTCGTTCAGGAAGCGATGGAGGCCAATCAGCCCTTTGCCAATCAGCGCGAAATTTCAATTCATGTATCGGATGCAGATCAGCCCCTTCCGGTGCTGGCTGATTTTGATCGCCTGATGCAGGTGATGAACAACGTTCTGTCGAATGCGATCAAATTCTCCTATCAGGGCGGCGTTGTTGAAATCATGGTGCTTCCGGTCAATGATAAGGTTCAGATCCTTGTTCGGGATTATGGCGTTGGCATTCCTGAAGACTCGCACGGCATTGTCTTTGGGCCGTTCTCACAAATCGATGCCTCAGACAAACGCGCCTATAGCGGCACGGGCCTGGGCATGAGCATCACCCGACACATTCTGGAAAGTCACGGCGGCAGTATCGATTACACCAGCACGGTCGGGTCCGGCACGACTTTCGTGATCGAGATGGATTTGTTACGTGACATTGCGGCACCCGCGACCGCGGACAAATACCTGAAACTGATCGACATGCACGCAGGTAAACCCAGATCCGCAACCGCCGCAGACAGTTGCGACACACCCGAAGTCACGGTTCCTGCCAAGGTCAAACACGCCTAAAAATCGACCCCAAATCGTGTAGTTTTGCAGGCGTCAATTGATCGGCAATGACTTGCAATCAATCGATTCTCGAAAAATTTACTGGATTTTGACGCTTGGCCTTCACATGTTATGGTAGATGTATGAGTCGCCCTGACATCGTTTGACGAGAGATTTGGTTGGCCAAATGAAACGTTTGTTGATTGCTATAACCACAACCGCCGTAATCGGCCCGGGAAGTGTGCTGGCTGATCCGACATTTCTGTTGGGTGGTGGGATATCGTTCGGCGGCGGCAATTCCCCCCAATTCACCGTCTCCGGGAAGGTCCTGTCCGACAACCAACAAGATGAACCTGTCGCTGGCTTGGGGCTGAATTACTATCTTGGTACCGGCGATTTTGGCGCTGATTTGGGCCTGGGTTACCTGTTTGACGATTCCGCCGTAATGTTGGGCTATGACTTTCTTGGCAAGGCACCGCTGATCACCTTCGGCTGGGCCGATACAGAGGACGACAGCGACCCAGCCCCGGCAGATTAACGCCCGGCTCTATTCCGCGGGCACCATTTCCATCAGTTCCTTCCAGCGGTGGCACGATACCTCGTGCTCGTCGCCGCCATCAGACTCCAGCTTTGGCTCTTTGGACTTGCAGATCTCAATCGCATGCGGGCACCGCGTGTGGAACTTGCAGCCAGACGGTTGATTGGTCGGTGACGGAATTTCCCCTTCCAGCTTTTGCGCCTTGCCCCGATCATCCGGGTCCAGCGACGGGATCGCGGAAAACAGGGCCTTGGTATAGGGATGGCGTGGGGTCGCGAAAAGTTCCCGCGTCGGGGCGGTTTCGACGATCCGGCCCAGATACATCACCGCCACATGGTCACAGGTATGGGCCACAACCGACAGATCATGGCTGATGAACATGAAGGTCAGGCCCATTTCGCGTTGAATGTCTTTCAACAGGTTCAAAACATCGGCCTGAATGGACACATCCAGTGCCGCCACACTTTCATCGGCCACCACAAATTTCGGCCCCGAAACCAGCGCCCGCGCGATCGAAATTCGCTGACGTTGACCGCCCGAAAACGCATGTGGAAAACGACGCAAATGTTCCAGGTTCAACCGGCATTTCGCAGCAATTTCACGCACGCGTTCATCGGTTTCCTGACGGTTCTGCGTCAGTCCCATAACCTCCAGCGGTTCGGCAATGATATCGCGCACCGTCATCCGCGGGCTAAGCGCCGCATAGGGATCCTGAAAGATCAGCTGCGCGCGTTTGCGAAAATCCTTCAGCTCCGGCCCTTCCAAAGAGGTCAGATCCAGCTCGACCTCCCCATCACTATAGGTCGCTGAGCCACCCGAAATCGGCGCAGCTCGTAAAAGCGCCCGACCCAGCGTCGTCTTGCCAGACCCGCTTTCCCCGACCACGCCAAAAAACGATCCCTTCTCGATGTCGATCGAAATACCATCGACCGCCTTCAGGATCTTTTTGTTGAAAATCTTGCCCCCAACCTGGAAGCCAACCTGCAAGTCACGTGCGGAGATCAGAATATCCTTGCTCATGAGGCCGCTCCTTCGTTGTAAATGTGGCAGGAGACACTGTGGGTCGGATCAACATTGATCGCATGTGGCCTGTCGGCCATGCATTGATCCCCGACGATCTTGGTACATCGCGTGTTAAACACACATCCCACCGGGCGTTCCAAAGGTGATGGAATATCGCCCGGCACCGGGGTCAAAGGGGATTCCAGATCATCAAGCTTGGGCAGCGCATCCAAAAGACCTTGGGTATAGGGATGCTTGGGGTTGCGAATGACCTCTCGCACCGGGCCTTCCTCGATCAACCGACCCAAATACATGACCGAAACCTTGTCAGCGGTCTGCGCGACCACGCCCAGATCATGGGTGATAAAGATGATGCCCATGTGAAATTCATCCACCAGATCCTTCATCAGATCGATCACCTGCGCTTGAATGGTCACATCCAGCGCAGTGGTCGGTTCATCCGCGATCAATAGCTTGGGCTTGGTGGACAGGGCCATGGCAATCATCGCCCGTTGCCGCATTCCACCTGACAGCTCAAACGCATATTGGTTGAACCGGCTGGATGCGTCGGAAATTCCCACCCGGTCCAGCATTTCGATGGATATTTCCTTGGCCTTCGCTTTGGACAAATCCGCGTGCAACTGCAGCTGTTCGACCATCTGTTTGCCGATGGTGATCGCCGGGGCGAAACTGGCCATCGGTTCCTGAAAGATCATCGAAATTGCCCCACCACGCACAACCTGCATATCGGCCGGCCGGGTCAGCGACAGAACGTCAACCGGCCCGTCCTCTGTGTGCAGCGTGATCTTGCTCTCTGGTGTGTAAACCGCATTGCGTGCATTCAGATGCATCAGCGATTTCGCGGTCACCGATTTGCCGGACCCGGATTCACCCACCAGTCCCATTACCTCCCCCTTGTCCAGGGAGAAGCTGACATTGTCGACGGCTGTAATCAAACCCTCATCGGTTTTGAACTGCAGCGTCAGGTTTTCAACTTCGATCAGGGCGCTCATTTGTTGGCCTCCGAATAGGGGTCAGCCGCATCGCGCAAACCATCACCGACAAACACAAAGGCCATCACCAACGCGATGAAGAATATCACCGGGATGAAATACCATTGGTAATTGATCAAAACATCCGCGCTGGTCACGTTCTGCAACATCACGCCCAGGGAATTCACCGGATCCTTCAACCCCAACCCGATAAAGGACAGAGCGGTTTCAGACAGCACCATATACGGGAAGGAAATCACCAAATCGACGATGATATAGCTGGTGAAGCTTGGCAACAGATGCCGGCGGATTACATGGGATCCTGACGCACCACATAGCTGTGCGGCCAAAACATACTCCTGATTGCGTTCGGTCAACAAATGCGTTCGAACCCGCCTGGCCAATGTCGGCCAGCCGATCAATCCCAATATCATCGAGATATAGAAAAACCGCGCCTCCGCTGATATTTCCGGCGGCATAAAGGCCGCGATGGCCATAAACAGCGGGATACTGGGCACGGTTCGCACCGCGTCTGTGACCATCTGGATGACACTGTCGATCCAGCCCCCGTAATAGCCCGATACCCCCCCAATCACGAGCGCCAGGACAAAGGCGATAAACACCCCAATTGATCCCACCTGCAACGACGTCCAGATCGCATGGAGTGTCCGAGAGAAGATATCCTTGCCGCTGGCATCGGTGCCAAACAGGTGGATAAAGCCTTCATCCATCCCAAACAGATGAATACTGCCGGGGATGAAGCCCAGGATTTTATAATCCGATCCTTTGACAAAGAACTGCAAATAACGGCGCTTGTCATCATTCACGGTCTCGACCCAGCGGAAATTGGTCTTGATCGACCGTTCACGTTCGATGACGTGCAGGAAGGGGCGCAGTGAACAGCCGTTTTTATCGCAGAACTGCGGAATGTTCGGGGCACCGTTGGTGTAGTCCTTGTTCTTGCCAGCAATCGTCGGATCATAGGGCGACAGGAACGGGGCAAATATCCCGGACAGAACCAGCGATAGCAAAACCACGGCCGCAATCATCGCGGCGCGTTGTTTCTTGAACCGTGCCCAGATCAACTGACCTTGCGAGGCGGTGAAATAGGCCTCTTTGGCCTTTTGATCCTTTGCGGACGTTGTCGGGGCGGATGTTGTTTTTGTTGTCATCTCTGTCACCTGATAATGCTCTTGCGAACCCGCGGATCAAGCACCGCAAGCAACACGTCGGTTAAGAAGTTGAGGGTCACGATCGATGCGGTCAGCAAGAAGATGATCGCCCCCGCCAATTGCTGGTCATTCGAGGCCGCCAGCGCATCAATCAGCAGCTTACCGGATTCGGTCAGCACCAGGATCAATGCAACAATCGGCAACTCGTTGAAAATCCGGTTCAGGTCAAAGCCCAGTGAATTTACAATCGGGCCCAGCGCGTGTTTGGCCGGATACCGCCACAAGAGCCTGCGCCCATAAACCCCGCGTGCGGCAGCGGCGGTAACGTAAAGCTTGCCAATTTCATCCGACATCAGCGCCCGCACGGTTTGCAGGGCAAAGGCCGTGGCCGACCAACCCAGAATGAAAATCGGAAGCCAGGCATGCTTCAGCAAGTCCAAAAACTTTGCAAAACTCCATGGGGCGTCCCTGAATTCGTTTGAAAACAGCCCTGTTAACGTTTCCCCAAATAATAAGGTGCCGATCAGCATGATGATCAGCGCCAGCAGGAAGTTCGGGATCGCCAGACCCAGATAGCTGAAGATGCGCAGCCCGTTGTTCAGTGCGGCATTGCTGGACGCGGCAGAGATAATGCCAACCGGGATTGCGATCGCATAGGCCATGGTCAACGAGGCCAAACAAATACCCAGAGAAATCCAGAACTTTGATCCCAAAAGCTGGGCAATGTTCAGACGCAGGATACAGCTGTCACCGAACTCCCCCTGAAACGCGCCAAAAATCCAAGTGGTCCATCGTTGCAGGAACGGTTTATCCAAACCCAATCGAATGCGTTCGCTTTCGATATCTTCGACAGAAATACCGGAACCCTGCGTATTCTTGAACGCCAGATACCGTTCGGCACAGTCGCCTGGCACCAGCTCCATCAGGGAAAAAACCACCAGCGATACAATGACCAGCGTAATCATCGCCATCACCGCACGGGTCGCTACAAATCGGGCAAATTGAAACATGATCCCCAGTCCGTTTTTGCATCAGCACCTATGAGTGTCAGGTGCACATGGCATTATTGGGCTGCGGGCGTATGACACGCCCGCAGCCAATGTTTCACTTTCGGAATTATTCCGTCAGCCACCACTGCGTGGCGCGGTACGGATAGGTCCGATAGTATTCGTAGGAATGCGTTTTGAAGTCTGCGAAGTTCTGCAACTTGTTGTTTTGATAGATCGGCGCAGGCGCGTTCACAGTCCCGATGAACAACAGGTTCTCGGTCATGTTTTGCACCATACGGGCACCAATCTCAGCAAACTCTGCACTGGCCGCATCAGAAGATTGCAGCGCGTTGATGTCTGCAATCAGCTGCTTCACATATTCTGGCGGCTCAACGCCTGCGGCACCATCAGTATCAACCCATTCAGCCCACAACATACCGGTGCGGTTGCCAAAGTAGTTTTCAAACGGCGGGACCCACAATTCGTTGTTGCCCAGAACAATCGCCAATGGTTGGCCTTTGCGCCACATGGACACGTCCAGCTTGTTTGACGACTGCGCAGAACGATACTCATCCGGGGTCACTTCTTTGACTACCGATTGAATGCCGACTTCGGACCAATACTGGCTGACCAGTTCAACGGTCTGACCAGCGATGCCTTGCGTGGAATAGTTCAGGTTCAGGACCAGCTTGTCGCCATTGGGCAACTCGCGGAAGCCATCGCCATCGGTGTCGGCCATGCCAATTTCATCCAGCTTGGCATTTGCAGCCGCCGGATCGTACCCGGCCATATAGTCCTGCCAAGACGCATCCGCAAAATCCGGAAGCGGTGAGAAGCCGACATATTGCCGCGGTGTCCCCTGACCAAAGAAGCCAACCTCGTTCAGCTCATCCCGGTTGATGGCCACAGACATGGCTTCGCGGAAGCGCAAATCACCAAAGACGGCGCGCTTGGCTTCGTCTTCATGGGTGACGTTAAAGCCAAAGGCCCCCATTGTAATCTCGGGGCGCAGATGGATTTGATATCCGCCAGCTTCCTGATTTTCCAACAACAATGGCGCCGATGCCAATTGCAGCGATTGAGCTTTGTAATCAACTTCAGAGTTTACGAGCTTCAGGATGCGAACCTCGTTGTCGTTGATGTAAACCTCATCTTGCTCGCTGATATAGGGCAGCTGCTGACCGGTCGTATCCACTTGGTGGAAGTACGGGTTGGCAACCAGATGGCGGCCTTCGGTCGTATCGGTCACATAAATGTGGGATTCCAGGGTTGGAACCACATCGGCCGGCAGGCCGGCAACCTTATCCGGGGCAGACAACAGTGGCGACGGCGTATCAGTCCAGTCGGAATTACCGAAATAGATCTTGATCGCATCATAACCGTTTTCAAAGCCCATGGATTGCGCATGTGCATCCGCATCCGCATTGATGCCCGGATGGAACTGACCCAGGAAATGCTTAGGCTGGAAGCCTTGCGCGAATGAGGTCGCAAAGTGTGCCAGCAGCCCAGGCTTGGGCGATGGCAGATTAAAGACGACGGTTGTCTCATCCGGGGTATCCACGGTCATGCGTTCACCACCCACAAGAACATAGTCCTTGGGGTTTTCGATGACATTGGAATCCAGAGCCAGATCGTCATACCAGAATTTCACATCAGCAGAGGTAAACGGCGCGCCGTCAGACCACTTGTGACCCGCCCGCAGGTGGAAGGTCAGCTGGGTGAAATCATCATTCCACTCCCAGGATTTTGCGATGTTTGGCACGATGGTCTGCAGGTCATCGGAATAACGCACCAGATTCACATGGCGCACAGACAAGAAGTCTGATGTCCCGGCTTCTGTGGCGTTCGACAGCACGTCCAGCGTGTGGCCATACTGACCCACAGAATCGTAAGGCACCATGACCAGCGGCTCTGATGGCAGACGATCCGCCAATGCTGGCAGATCACCATTGCCACGGATGCGGGCATTCAGCGCACCGATATCCGGGTTTTCCGAAAATTCCATGGTGCAGCCAGCAGCGGCCTGAAATTCTGACAGTTCATATTGTTGCGGGTAATCACCTGCTGCCACGCCTTGCATGTCAGCGACGGTAACTCCTGGGCAGTTCGCATATGCGGCAGCGGGTAGCGCCACCAATGCAACGCCCGAAAGCAGCATTCTTTTCATATCATCTCCTGTTGGTTGGTTAGTTTCCACCGGGTCTGCGCCCGTGTTGTCGAAGCAGACAAAGCCGCCCTTGTTCTCTGGGTGGTCTCAATCTCTCCACGTTAGTGTGACCTTGGCTTTCTCCTCCCCCTTCTTCCATTCAAAGACTGGCAACTCAGGGCCCCCATGTCTATGTCCAAACTGTGTAACACCGGCGTGAAACTGGCCTGAACGCCGGCAACTCTTCAGCACACATCAAGCTGTGCCAACTCTTAATCCCGATTCCAAGATCATCATCCTGGAAAACTGGCCTTCGGGATGCCGCATCCGATGGCACAACATCCGCCGCGTTAAATCAAGCAAAATCGGCACATTGCGCGGATCGTCGGATACGTCTCGCTGCTCTCCCTCTGCAGTTCTGTCAAACAGAACCGGGGGCATTTCGCCTGCAAACTGAACCAAGCTATGTGTGTCGGTGCGCAGGATCGCAAGGTTCGCCTCGTCAACATGCATGCCTAACTGCTGCTGCCAGAAATCGGGTTTGACCGGGTTTCCAAAATCAAGCTCTGAATAGGTATGACGGCGCCAATCCGACGGTGTCTCAACTGCCAGCAAGGGCACCAGACTACGCCCATCCATCGAATGCGGAACTTCCAGCCCCAGCAAATCCAGAATGGTCGGCGTGACATCAATCGACTCGGTCGGCAAGTCCACAATGCCGCCAAATCCCGCCCTATGTTCAGGGTCTCGGATGATCAGCGCGGTGTGATAGGCCGCATCGTAAAACGTCATCTTTCCCCAGGCCCGGTAATCGCCCAACATTTCACCGTGATCGACCGTAATCACGATCAGCGTTTCATCATATTGTCCGCTTTGTTTCAGCCAATCGATTATCCTGCCAATGTGATGATCCACCTCGCTCGCCAATCCCATGTAAACAGCCCGGACCTTGGCGACGTTTTCCTGTGTTGGCTCCAGGTCCGGGAATCCCTCTACCTTTGACGATATCGGATCACGATCCAAACAGGGGCTGATAAACGGATGCCAGGCCCGTTCTTCGTTTTCTGAATTGGCCTGAACCGGGGCTGGCATCGTTGCCGGGTCATACATCCGGTTATAGGGCTCTGGCGCGACAAAGGGCGGATGCGGGCGGATAAAGGTCAAATGCGCGAACCAGCCCGGTGGGCGAATGGCAATGTCCTTTAGAAACGCGTTGGTCAGAAACGCTGTGTCGCTGTCCTCTGCCGAATAGATCGCTGGGTCATTAATCTGCGAACCGCGTGGCTGATAGAGGTCTGGATAGGGCGACAGATCGTAACCTTTCGCCTTCAGATCCGCCTGCCAGGGGCAATAATCATCCTCCTGCCTCAGCTTCACCACCTCATGAAAACCCGGCATCACCTCTTCGTAGGTGTGAAAGGCGGGGTCCTCGGGTGGGTACATCCGCGGGTCCTGCGTGGTGTCGGTATATCCATAGAGCAGCGGCAGATACCCGGCTTTGCGAACCTCTTTTGCGATATTGGGCTTGTCGTGGGGAAGGGGCGTGCCATTGCGCACCGCCCGGTGGTTCATTGAATATTGCCCGGTCAATAGGGACACCCGAGACGGGCCACATGGGCTGCACACGGAATAATGATTGCGAAAACTCATCGCATCATCCATCAGCGCGCGCAGATTGGGCAGGTCGACATGGTCGGCCATTGCCCCGAACAGGCAATCCGCCCGCATCTGATCTATCACCAGAAACAGAACATTCTTCTTTGTGGTCATTCACCCGTCCGGAATCATCTTTCGGTTCTGAGAGAATACATGTTTTGGGGCGCGATCAAGAAAAATATGGAATTATGTGTGAATTTGTGTGCAAATGTCGATGAATACTACAACACCCTCAATTTGACACACCCGAAACGTGTCGCTCTAAAGCTCCGGCAGGTTCATTGAAATGGCTCATACAAACACCATCGAGCAGGTTGTCCTGAAGGATATCGCCCTCTCCATCGCGCAATCAGCCGCTGCCGAAGCGATGCAGTTTTTCAAAAATCCGTTGGGCATTGAATTCAAGGCAGATGAAAGCCCGGTCACCATCGCGGATCGCGCTGTAGAGGCAACCGTACGCACGAAAATCGCCCGGCATTTTCCAGATCACGGCATTTTTGGAGAGGAGCACGGCATCACCCACGGGGTCGGGGACGACATGTGGATCGTTGACCCCATTGACGGCACGCGCAGCTTTATAACCGGTCATCCCCTTTTTGGGTTCCTGTTGGCCAAGCTGACCGCCGACCGGCCGGATCTGGCCATCATCGGCATGCCGGCCCTGTCAGAAATATACGTCGCCCAGCGCGGACAAGGCGTCATGATGAATGATCAACGCCTGACAGGATCGGGCGTGACATCCCCCACGAATTGCTCGATCTATATCAACGAGGGCGAAAAACTCTGGCGCCAAAACCCGGACCTGTTCGCACGCCTCATGGCGTGTGGGCGCACACGTCGGTTTTCCTATGATTGCTATCCCTACGCATTGCTGGCCGCCGGTCACATCGATGTTGTAATCGATGCCGATCTGCAACCCTATGACTACCTGCCCGTATCACTGATCGTGGAAGAGACCGGTGGCAAAATGACCGACTGGTACGGTGCCCCGCTGGGGATGGCGCACAACGTCAATTCGATCGCGGCAGCGACGCCTGAACTTCACGCAAAAATGTTGGATATATTGCAGACGGATATCTGACCTGCCACTCAGGCCGGCTGATCATTGCCGACGAATTCCTTTGCCACATCCATGAACGCCCGGATCACCCGCACTTCGCGACGCGAGGACAAGCAGACCAGACTTTCGCTCATCCGCAGATCAACATCGTCGAGCGGGATTTTCACCAGCCGCGTATCGTTGCCAAATTCGGCCTCGGATACAAATCCGATCCCGGTGCCCGCCGCCACCACTTCGCGCATGGCCTCGCGCCCCTCCACCTCTAACGCCGGTTTCAGGGTTACCTTTTGACGAGCGGCCTCCTCTTCCAGTTTTTGGCGGGTCTTTGACCCGAGCTCGCGAAACACCAGTTGTTCCTCACACAAGTCCTGCAAGGACAAAGACTGGGCTTTGCCGGGCAAATATCCATTGACGCTAAAGGCAAAGATCCGGGTCCATCCCAGATCGATGGTTTCAAATTCTGACCCTTGCGGCATGCTGCCGACAACACCGATTTCCGCGTCGAAGTTTCGCAATTCATCTAAGATCTCGGTCGTGTTCCCGGTGCGCAATGACACAAAGACATTGGGGTAACGATGCCGAAACCTCCCCAAAAGCTCAGTCACGTGATGCGCGGAATCGGCAATGATGCGTAGCTGTCCCTCAACCGCTGCACTGGATTCCGACAAGAACTCCTCAACCTGCTGTTCCACTTCGAAAAAGCGCTTGGTCAGAACAAACAGGCTTTCGCCGGCCTCGGTCAGACTGACCCCCTTTTTATCGCGATTGAACAACAGAACGTCATGTTCCTGCTCCAACCTGCGCACCTGTTCTGACAGGGCGGGCTGGGTTTGATAAAGCGCCTCAGCCGCACGCGAAAACCCACCATGAACGGCAACGTAGTGAAATGCTCTCAACTGGCTGTAACGCATTCAGCACCCCTCTGACTCCAGCATAGATAATTCCTATATCACGATATCAAATAACAATTTTACATATACTATACCACCGCTAAGTAATGGGGGTAGAACTAACTTCGACAACGACTCGCGGAGCCCTACATGAAAATCGAAGCCCCACGTCTAGGTGAACCCTATTTGCTGACACCCGGACCGCTCACCACCTCTTATGCTGTGAAAGAAGCGATGCTCAGGGACTGGGGCAGTTGGGACGATGATTTCCGCGCCATGACCCGCGAAATGCGCACGCGCCTGTTGGACCTGCTGGGCGAAGGCAAAGAAGAGTTTGACTGTGTGCCAATGCAGGGTTCCGGAAGTTTCGCTGTGGAATCAATGCTGTCCACCTTTGTGCCACGGGATGGCAAAGTTCTGGTTCTGGCCAACGGGGCCTATGGCCTGCGCTCTGCACAAACCCTGCAATACATTGGCCGCGATCACGTGGTGCTGGATAAAGGAGATTATCTGCCCCCGCGCGGCGAAGAGGTCGCGCAGATCCTCGCCGATGATCCCGCCATCACCCACGTGGTTGCCATCCATTGCGAAACCTCTTCGGGCATTTTGAACCCGGTTGAAGAGATTTCAGAGGCGACATACGCCGCCGGGCGCAAATTGCTGGTTGATTCGATGTCGGCCTTTGGTGCGGTCGAACTGAAACCGTCTGAAATCCGGTATGAGGCGATGGTCTCATCGGCCAATAAATGTATCGAGGGCGTTCCCGGTTTCGGCTTTGTCATCGCGCGCAAATCGGAACTTGAGGCCGCCAAGGGCAACTGCGCCTCGCTCAGTCTCGACGCCCATGCCCAATGGGCGCATATGGAAAAAACTGGCCAGTGGCGCTTTACCCCGCCCACCCATGTTGTTGCCGCCTTTCTGGAAGCCCTGCGTGGGCATGAGGCCGAAGGTGGCGTTCAGGGTCGTGGTGCACGCTACACCCGCAACCGTGATGTGATGGTGTCTGGCATGCGCGATCTGGGTTTTGAAACCCTGCTGCAAAACCGCTGGCTCAGCCCAATCATCGTCACTTTTTTCTGCCCGGAAAGCCCCGCTTTTGAGTTTGACCGGTTCTACGAGCTGATGAAGGACAAAGGCTTCATCATCTATCCTGGCAAACTGACCGTGGTCGACAGTTTCCGCGTCGGCTGCATCGGGCAGATGGATGAACATGTGATGCGTCAGGTTGTTGCTGCGGCTGCGGCGGCTCTGTCTGAAATGGGCGTCAACAGCGCCGCCCCCCCTGCTATCGCTTTAGAAGAACGCGCCAAATTGGCCGCTTGAGAGAACGAAGGAACTGTATTGATGACTATCCAATCCCCGGTCGTGGCCAACGGCCGCGCCTATGCCACACCCAAAACCTGCGCGATCGCGATCTGTCTGGACGGGTGCGAGCCGGAATATCTGGACAAGGCAATTGCCGACGGCCTGATGCCAACCCTGCAGCGGATGCGCGCAGAAGGCACCGACCGTCTGGCCCATTCGGTTGTGCCCTCCTTCACCAACCCCAATAACCTGTCCATCGCCACTGGCCGCCCACCGGTCGTGCACGGGATCTGCGGCAACTACCTGATCGACCCGGACACCGGTGAAGAGGTGATGATGAACGACGTGCGCTTCCTGCGCGCACCAACCGTGTTCAAAGCTTTCTATGACGCAGGCGCTCGTGTGGCCGTTGTCACCGCTAAGGACAAGCTGCGTGCACTCTTGGGCGCTGGTCTGGAATTTGGCGATGACCGCGCGATCTGCTTTTCGGCCGAGAAGTCGGACACATCGACTCAGGCAGAGCACGGAATGGCTGAAGGCAGCAAATGGTTGGGCATGGCGCAGCCCGAGGTTTACTCGGCTGAACTCAGCGAGTTTGTCTTCGCCGCTGGTGTGAAACTCCTGAAAGAATGGGCGCCGGACGTGATGTACCTGACCACGACCGACTATGTGCAGCACAAGTACAGCCCCGATCAGGCAGAGGCTAAATCCTTTTACGAGATGTTCGATCGCTACCTGACCGAACTGGATGCTCTGGGGGCCGCCATCGTTGTCACCGCTGACCACGGCATGAAGCCCAAGCACCACGCCGATGGGTCGCCCTCCGTGATCTACGTCCAGGACCTGATGGATGAATGGCTGGGCGAGGGCACAGCCCGCGTCATCCTGCCAATCACCGACCCCTATGTCGTGCACCACGGCGCGCTTGGCTCCTTCGCCACCGCCTACCTGCCCGAAGGGGCCGACCGTGACGACATCATGGCCAAACTCTCAAGCTATGACGCGATCACCGATGTCCTGACCAATGCAGAGGCGGTCGCCCGGTTTGAACTGCCCTCAGACCGGATCGGCGACATTGTCATGGTCTCTGGCGAAAACATCTGCATCGGCACGTCCGAACATCGCCACGACTTGGCTGCGCTGAATGAGCCTCTGCGCAGCCATGGCGGCCTGACCGAACAAGAAGTGCCCTTCATCTGCAACCGGGTTCTGCCCTTGCCGGAACGCCCGGTTCTGCGTAACTTCGATGCCTTCTTCTATGCAACCACCGCTGCGGCCCAATAAGATGGATGGATCAATGAACAAAACTGAAATTCGCAACGAAGGCATGCGCATCGGTGGAGAGATCGTCTTCACCGACGACGTGATCGAAGTCAAATATCCCTATACGGATGAGGTGATCGGCACCGTGCCTGCGGGCAAGGCCGAACATGCAAAACGCGCCTTTGAAATCGCCGCCAACTACAAATCCAAGCTCACCCGATATGAACGCAGCCAGATTCTGCAGCGCGCTGGCGAGCTGATTGGCGAACGTCGCGAGTATCTGGCCAAATGGCTGACGCTGGAACTGGGCATCTGCCACCAGCACGCGATTTACGAGACCAAACGCGCCCAGGACGTCTATCAATTCGCCGCCGCGCAGGCGCTGAATGATGATGGGGAGATTTTTTCCTGCGATCTGACCCATAACGGCAAGGATCGCAAGATTTTCACCAAGCGCGAACCTGTGGGGGCGATTTCTGCCATCACCCCGTTCAACCATCCCCTGAACATGGTCAGCCACAAAATCGCGCCCTCGATTGCCACCAACAACTGCATGGTGTGCAAGCCCACCGAACTGACCCCTCTGACCGCCATCGCATTGGCCGATATCCTTTACGAGGCCGGCCTGCCGCCAGAGATGTTCCAGATCGTGACCGGCTGGCCACAGGACATCGGCGAAGAGATGATGGTGAATGAACATATCGACATCATCACCTTCACCGGCGGTGTGCCCGTGGGCAAGCTGATTGCATCGAAGGCTGGCTATAAACGTCAGGCGCTGGAACTGGGCGGCAATGACCCGCTGATCGTCCTGAATGACCTCTCTGATGCCGATCTTGAAAAGGCCGCAACCATCGCTGTTGCAGGTGCCACCGGCAATTCCGGCCAGCGCTGCACGGCGATCAAACGTATCTTGGTGCAAGAAAGCGTCGCCGACAAATTTGTCCCGCTGGTTCTGGAAAAGGCCAAAAAGATCAAATTCGGCGACCCGCAGGACCCGGAAACCGAACTAGGCTGCGTGATCCATTCCCAGGCGGCGGAACTGTTTGAAAACCGTGTCTATCAGGCCGAAAAAGAAGGGGCGGAAATCCTCTACCACCCCGGTCGTCAGGGCGCCCTTTTACCGCCGATCGTGGTCGACAAGGTCCCCCATGACAGCGAATTGGTGATGGAAGAAACCTTTGGCCCGATCGTGCCCATCGTGCGCGTGCCCGACAATGACGATGAGGTCATGGCGATCTCTAACGGCACGCAATTTGGCCTTTCCTCCGGGGTCTGCACCAACGATCTGAACCGCGCCATTGCCTATATCAACGGGCTGGATGTCGGCACCTGCAACATCTGGGAACAACCGGGATATCGCATCGAAACCTCCCCCTTTGGCGGCATCAAGGATTCGGGCAATGCCGTCAAAGAGGGCGTCACAGAGGCGATGAAGTTCTTCACCAACGTGAAAACCTATTCTCTGCCCTGGCCCCGCTGATCCCAGCCAGACAGATTGTCCGGGCCGCTTCTGGCCCGGACCCAAAATATATAAAACGCCCAACAGGCGAGGTTTCCCCATGTCCACCCATACCGAAGGCGAATCCAACACCTCCGCCGCCCGCGCAGAATGGGCCGCACGAGAGGACAACGCCGCCACAAAATCCCTGTTGAAACGCGATGCGGATGTGTTTCTGCATCAGGCCCTGTCCTCGCCCTGCGTGTCGACCATTGCCAAGGCCGAGGGCATCTGGATCGAGGACACCTCGGGCCGCCGCTACATGGATTTCCACGGCAATTCCGTCCACCATATCGGCTATGGGCACCCGCGTCTGGTCCAGGCGATCAAGGATCAATTGGACGACCTGCCATTTGCCCCACGTCGTTTCACCAACGAACCAGCCGTGGCGCTGGCTGAAAAACTCACCGCAATAGCGCCCGGTGATCTGGACAAGATACTCTTTACCACTGGCGGGTCAGATGCCAACGAGGTTGCCCTGAAAATTGCCCGCGCCGCAACAGGCCGGTTTAAAACCGTCAGCTTCTGGGATTCCTTCCATGGCGCTGGATTGGGGGCCGCGTCGGTCGGGGGCGAGGCCACGTTCCGCAGCCATATCGCGGGCCCGCTGCTCCCCGGCACCGAACATGTCGCGCCCTTTGCCTGCTATCGCTGCCCCTATAACCACGCTGGCCCCGATGTCTGCGGGCTGGCCTGCGCCAAGATGGTCGAGTTTGCGCTAGAGCGCGAAGGCGACGTTGCCGCCGTTATTGCCGAACCGATGCGCGCGGTGCCTTACGTTCCGCCCCCCGGATTCTGGAAGGCCGTGCGCGAGGCCTGCAATCGTCACGGCGCCCTGTTGATCATGGACGAAATCCCCACTGGCCTTGGCAAAACCGGGCGCATGTTCGCCTTTGAACATGACGACATCATCCCCGATATCGTCACCATGGGCAAAGCGCTTGGCGGGGGCATCCTGCCCATCGCCGCCTGCGTTGCCCGGCGTGATCTGGACGTCTGCGGTGACTATGCCATCGGCCACTACACCCACGAAAAAAACCCGGTCACCGCCCGCGCCGCCCTGACCACGATCGAGATTATCGAGGATGAGGGTCTGGTCGACCGCTCCGCCGAATTGGGCGCCTATGCTATGGAGCGCCTGCAAAACAGCATCGGTGGTCTGCCGACAGTGGGCGATATCCGCGGTCGCGGCCTGATGTTCGGGATCGAGGTCGTTGAGGACCGCACCACCAAAGAACCGGGCAAGGACCGGGCAGAGAAAATATACTATGCCTGTCTAGAGGCGGGTCTTAGCTTCAAGATCTCCCAAGGCTGCGTTCTGACCCTGTCACCTCCTCTGACCATCTCTCGCGAGGATCTGGATCGGGCACTAACCATCGTCGAGGACGCCATTCGCGCGCATGCGGCATGAGGATCGTTCGCACAGATGCCGAACTGGCCTGCCCCCTGATCGATAAAACCCTGCGCGATTGGGGGCATGACCTGATCCTGCTGCCCGATGGTATTGCCGAGGACGCCCTGATCAACGCCACCCGCGACGCCGATCTGATCCTGATGTGCTACACGCCCATAACCGCGCGGGTGATCAACAGCGCCCCACGCCTCAGGGGCATCGTCAAATACGGGGTCGGAATCGACGCCATCGACATCCCCGCTGCAACCGCCCGCGGCATTCCCGTGGTCAACATCCCCGAATATGCCGAAGAAACGGTGGCAGAGGGCGCCTTTGCAATGATGATCGCCTTGGCCAAGCGGCTAAAATCCATTGGCAAGGCAATGGAACGCGACGGCTGGGTTTGGCCCGAAACCGGTTGGCTAGCCAGCGATCTGGCGGGCAAGACCCTAGGCATCGTCGGGGCCGGACGCAT
Source organism: Roseovarius sp. YIN77 (assembly GCF_057219155.1). NCBI lineage: Bacteria > Pseudomonadati > Pseudomonadota > Alphaproteobacteria > Rhodobacterales > Roseobacteraceae > Roseovarius > Roseovarius sp. YIN77. The sequence continues at coordinate 52,217 of NZ_JBXVVI010000005.1, read as the reverse complement.
CGGTCAATCCATGGCGCGCATGGCCGGGGCCGGGTTCCGAATGTGCGTTCTGGGCTTTGACCGCAGCAAATCCGCCGATGATCTCGCCGCTTCTGGCATCCAGAAATGTGACGATCTGCACGCGATGCTGCGCGAATGCGATTTCATCTCGCTCCACGCCACCCTGTCTGCCAGCTCCCACCATTTGATCGGTCGGGCAGAGCTGGAGTGTTTGCCCGCCCATGCCATCGTGATCAATTCGGCCCGGGGCGCCCTGATAGATGAGGCCGCGTTGGTGGACAAACTGGTTGGTGGCCAATTGGGTGGGGCGGGGCTCGATGTATTTTCCACCGAACCGCTGAACCGCACCGATCACCTGCTCAGCCCGCTTTACGATCTGGACAATGTGATCCTGCACCCACATCTGACCTTCTTTACCCACGAGGCGATGGAACGCCTGGAACTGGAAGTGCTCGATCGTTGTCAGGAAATCCTGACAGGCCGCCCCGTCGAAGTAAAATCCCGCGACCCGCGCTTGCGCAGCCAGAAACACGGGGTCACCTTTCGGGATGAATGATTTTGCCTTCACGATAGATTTTCAGCATAAAAACACACAAAATCACACAAACGCTTATAGACAAGCGATCAAAATCCCGAATAATTGCGGCAAGGAGGCCCCGATGCCGCATCTGGAAAACCACGCGACCCACAGAGAAGTCGAACTTCTGGACACACTACGGTCTTTCGGTGGCTCCGCCCGAACATCCAACCTGGCAGAAGCGCTGAATGTCAGCGAGGAAACCATCCGCCGAACCGTCAAGGCATTGGCAAAATCCGGTCTTGTGCAACGGGTTCATGGCGGGGTGTATCTGTCCAACAGCGAGGCCCTGTCACCGGTCGGTGCGCGTATTAGCACCCGCTCTGCCGAAAAGGCCAAAGTTGCGGAAAAAGCGGCAGAGCTTATCCCCAACGGATCCTGCGTTTTTCTGGATGTCGGTAGCACGACAATCTATCTGGCGGAATGCCTTAGAAACCATCGCGATCTGACGGTGGTCACCAATAGCCTCCAGGTGGCTCAGATTTTTCTGAACTCCGGCAATACCCGCGTTTTCATGGCCGGTGGGCAGCTCAGCCTGGTTGAGGCCGGAACATTCGGCCCTGACACCATCGCCTTTGTCGAACGCTTCAACATCGACACGGCCGTGATCAGCATCGACGGGTTTGACGACACATCCGGCTTTCTGCTCTCCAGCCCGGCAGAGGCTGATCTGTCACGCATGGTCGCGTCACATGCCCGGCGAACCATCGTCATCACCGACACGATCAAGTTTGGCCAAAGCGCCCCGATCATCGCCTGCGACCCGACCGAAGTGGATATTGTCGTCACCGACAAGGCCCCCGGCAAATCCTTCCGGGCCTGCCTGACTGAATGGGAGGTAGAGCTGATCACCTTACCCAAGGACACAAAGACGAAATCATGATCATTCTGTCGTTCCTTTTCCAACTTTTTGGCGCCACGATGCTGCTGCTGTTTGCGGTTCGCATGGTGCGCACCGGGATTGAGCGGGCCTTTGGCGCCTCTTTCCGCCGGTTGTTGACCGCCAGCAAAACCCCGATCAGCCTCGCCCCTGTGGGCGTTGGTCTCGCGATTGTTTTGCAAAGTTCCGCAGCGGTTACATTGCTGGTGGCCGGGTTTGCCGGGTCCGGCGCGCTGGCCTTTGCACCGGGGCTGGCCATTGTTCTGGGCGGTGATCTGGGGTCTGCCCTGATCATTCAGATCCTGTCCTTGAAACTGGATTGGCTGATCCCGGTCCTTCTGACCGTGGGTGGCGTGTTTTTCCTGAAAACCGAACGCCGTCCGTTGCGACAAGCGGGCCGCATCATTCTAGGCGTGGCCTTTGTCCTGCTGTCCCTGCAGCTGTTGCGCGAAACCATGGAGCCCATCCGTGATGGCAGCTTCCTGCCCGCCGTGTCAGCTTATCTGGAACGCGATATCCTGACAGCCTTCATCACAGGTGCGGTACTGGCCTTTGTCATGCACTCGTCGGTCGCGGCGATCCTGATGTGCGTCACGATCGTCGCCATCGGGGCGCTGCCGGTCACAGTTGGGGCATCTCTGGTGATGGGGGCCAACCTTGGCTCTGCCATCATCCCAATCTGGCTCAGCCGCGGAATGGAACCAGAGGCCCGCCGCATCCCCCTCGCCAATCTTGTGATCCGGGGCAGTGCTGCCTTGGTTGTGTTGTTTCTTCTCAACAGCTTTCCATTGCTGGGATATCTGAACATCATGGGGGAGGCGCAGAGCCTCGTGAACCTGCATATCCTGTTCAATGCAGCACTCTTGTTGACCATCCCCTTCGTTGGCGTGCTAGAGGGGCCGATCACCGCCTTTCTGCCCTCTGCCGTCACACCAATGGAACAGCAAAACCCCTTGCACCGGTCGGTCCTGTCAGAGGCCGCGCTCAACTCCCCGCAACAGGCACTGGCCAATCTGCGGCGCGAGGTTTTGCGCATGGCTAGTATCGTCGGCGAAATGTTCAGCCCGGTGATGGAACTTTACACCTCTCATGATCCGAACCGGACTCAAGCCATCACCGCCCAGGATCGCATCGTCAATGCCGCATTGGATCAGGTACGCCGGTATTCCGCCGCCATGCCGCGCGACAAGATGGACAAGGCGCAGCGCAAGGAATTGCGCGCGCTCGTCGATTACGCCATCGCGTTGGAGGCTGCGGGCGACATCATCGTCAAACGCCTGCTGCCCCTGACCGAAGAATTACACCACAAAGGCCACCGCTTCAGCGCCTCTGGCCGTGGGGAATTGCAGGATATTCACGAACGTGTCGCCGCCAATTTGGCAACGGCAACAAATGTCCTGATCAGTTCGGATGTCGAAAGCGCCCGGTTGTTGCTGGAAGAAAAGGCCGAAATGGGCCGCCTGGAACGCGCCAGCCGCAAAAAACACCTCAAACGGCTTAGCGACAATGATGCCGACAGTTTTGCCTCCAGCGATATTCACCTGGAAACTGCCTATTCACTGAAAGAGTTCAATTCCTGGATCGTCACCGTCGCTCATCCCATTCTGGTGCGAGAGGGGCAATTGCTGGAAACCCGCCTGATTCAGGACATGGAACCTGAACAACCGTCTTAACTGGCACTTGTTTACCCTTCATTAACCATCTTCCCGTCATCACTGAACCAGTAATCTGGAAGGAGGCGGAATGGTCGCCCGTGCCTATACCGTTGCCTTTGACGGCATTGACCCCCGCGAGGTAGAGGTGCAATGCGCCACCGCACCGGGTTTGCCGGGCTTCTCGATCGTCGGCCTGCCGGACAAGGCAGTCAGCGAGGCCCGTGAACGGGTGCGCGCGGCACTTTCGGCCATGTCCATTGCGCTGCCCTCAAAACGGATCACGATCAACCTGTCGCCCGCCGATTTGCCCAAGATCGGGTCACATTTTGACCTGCCCATCGCTCTGGCCCTGCTGGCCGCGATCGACATCATTCCCAAAGAGGATATCGCCCAGACCGTATCCCTGGGGGAGCTGTCCCTGGATGGCAGTCTGGTACAGGTGGCCGGTGCCCTACCCGCCGCCATGTGGGCTGGCGAAACCAACCGCGATCTGATCTGCCCGAAACCCTGCGGGGCAGAGGCCGCCTGGGTCGACAGCACCCGCGTCCTTGCAGCCACATCCTTGCTGGAAACGATTCAGCATTTCACCGGCCAATCACCGCTTGCCCCGGCCACGCCCGGCGAGGTGCGCACCGACCCCGGTGATCGCGATTTTCGCGATATCAAGGGGCAGGAACGCGCCAAACGAGCCTTGGAAATCGCTGCCGCTGGTCGGCATCATGTGCTTTTCACCGGGCCGCCGGGGGCCGGTAAATCCATGCTCGCCGCCCGCCTGCCGGGCATCCTGCCGCCCCTATCCCCGGCCGAGGCGCTGGAAACCTCGATGGTGCATTCGCTGTCTGGCCTGTTGGATGAGGGCGGCATTTCCCGCACACGCCCATTTCGCGAACCCCATCACACTGCATCGATGGCCGCGATTGTCGGTGGTGGGCGCGGGGCGAAACCCGGGGAAATCTCACTCGCCCATAACGGCGTGTTGTTCATGGACGAATTTCCCGAATACAGCCGTGCCGTTCTGGAAACCCTGCGCCAGCCGATTGAGACAGGCGAGGTCGTCGTCGCCCGCGCCAACGCCCATATCCGCTATCCCTGCCGGTTCATGCTGGTCGCCGCCGCCAATCCCTGCAAATGCGGGCAGTTGACCGACCCGGATCGCGCCTGTTCCCGCGCGCCGCTCTGCGGTGACGATTATCTGGGCCGCATCTCTGGCCCGCTGATGGATCGCTTTGATTTGCGGATCGAGGTTCCACCAGTGGCCTTCACCGATCTCGACCTGCCCGACAGTGGCGACAGTTCAGAAACCATCGCCGCGCGGGTGACCCAAGCGCGCGACATTCAGTCGGCAAGGTTCACCGCCTCCCCCAACCTGCGCGTCAATGCCGATGCTGAAGGTAAGATGTTAGAGGATATCGCCACCCCCGACACAGAAGGCCGTGACCTGCTGATCCGGGCCGCCGACCGGTTCAAACTGTCGGCTCGCGGCTATCACCGCATCCTGCGCGTGGCCCGCACCATTGCCGATCTGGATGGGGTGGCGCAGGTCGCCGCCCCCCATGTGGCAGAGGCGCTCAGCTATCGCCTTCCGGGCTCAGCGGGGTAAGCACAGCTGCGGCAAATTCTGCTGCCCGCGTCAGCAGTGCATCGGCCTCTGGCAGCACCCCGTAAAACAGCGGCAGTACATGCGGCGCATCAGGGGCGACATCCAGCGTGACCTCACCCCCCACCGCCCGCAGCCGGTCTGCCATACGCAGCGCGTCATCGCGCAACAGCTCGGTCTCACTCACACTCAACCAGACAGGTGGCGGGTTTTCCCATTCGGCGAAAAGCGGCGACAGGCGCGGATCGCTTGGGTCCGTGTCCCCCGCAATGGACGCAACCAGCGCGGGCGCCTTGCTGGGTGGAAAAATCACATCGCGATCGGCATTTTCGCAAAACGATGCCCCGCTCAAGGTCAGATCGGTCCAGGGCGACATCAGCACCGCACCCGCAGGTTGTTCCCCCCGCGCGCGCAAATCGGCCAACAAGGCCAGGGCCAACCCACCCCCCGCACTGTCCCCGGCCACAACCAGACTGCGCGCCGCATATCCCAGATCACCACGCAACCCATCCCAAACCGCAACCGCATCTTCAAACGCTGCCGGGAAGGGATGCGCGGGCGCCAACCGGTAATCGGGGGCAATCACCCGATGCCCGGATCGCAAGGCCAGTTCCCCCAAAATTCCACGATAAAGTCGCGTGTCACAGGCGATATACCCACCGCCATGAAAGAAAACGATCGCCTTGGATCGGCTGGCATTTGGCGGTGCAAAAACCCGAACGGCAATGTCCCCACCCGGCCCCGGCAAGGTGAACTCCGTCTCGCTCACCCCCTTTGGCACCCGCCCAAGATAAGACAGATACTTGGACGCCTCCGCCGCCGTCAGATCAGGACGTTTCAACATAGACAAAAGCGGTTTTAACCCAAAGCGCAGGGCCGCATTGACGACCGACAGGCGAGAGGACGGCCGCACCATCAGCCGCCCCGTTTCGCCTCGATCGCCTGCCAGATCTTTTCGGCAACATTGATGCCGTCAAAGCGTTCAAGCTCCTGAATGCCGGTGGGGGAGGTCACGTTGATCTCTGTCAGGTAATTACCAATCACATCGATGCCCACGAAAACTTGCCCCTTTTCCCGCAACAGCGGGCCGATACGGTCACAAATCTCGCGGTCCCGATCGCTCAGCTCAACCTTTTCGGGTCGTCCGCCCACATGCATGTTGGATCGCGTCTCTCCCTTGGCAGGCACCCGGTTGATCGCGCCCACTGGTTCGCCATCCACCAAAATCACCCGCTTGTCGCCCTTGGACACATCCGGCAGGAATTTCTGTACGATCAGCGGCTCGCGGCTAAAGCCGGTGAAGAGCTCATAAAGCGATGACAGGTTGCTATCGCCATGGGTCAGGCGAAACACCCCCGCACCGCCATTGCCGTAAAGCGGTTTCAGGATGATATCCCCGTGTTCCTCTTTAAACGCGCGGATCGTGGTCAGATCACGGGCAATGGTGGTTGGCGGCGTCAGGTCCGGAAAATCCAGAACCAACAATTTTTCCGGGTAATTGCGCACCCAGAACGGATCATTGACCACCAGCGTATCGGGGTGGATGCGATCCAACAGATGCGTGGTGGTGATGTAGAACATGTCAAAGGGCGGATCCTGGCGCAGCCAGACAACATCCATTTCCGACAGGTCTATTTCCTGAACCTCGCCCAATGTGACGTGATTGCCGATCTCGCGGCGCACTTCCATCGTCTGTGCCCGCGCCACAATCCGGCCACCCGAATAGCTCAGCGCCTCTGCCGGGTAATACCACAGTTGGTGACCGCGCGCTTGCGCCTCTTCGGCCAGACGAAAGCTGCTGTCGGCGTTGATATCGACCCCGGTGATCGGGTCCATCTGAAAGGCGATTTTCACGGGGCCTGTCCTTTGTTGTGCTAAACTCACTGCCCTACATGGACGATCCCCTGCCTCTGTTCAATGCCCCGCATCAATGACCAAAGGCATTTTCGATAATCTCCACCACCCCGGCCCCATCCACCAGCGCCACATCAAACCGCGCCTGGGTTAACTGGCCCCGAGGCTCTGTCGCCAGAAATTCAGAGGCACTGGCATATATCCGCGCCATCTGGCGGGGCTGCAGGCGCGCGGCCGCCAGATCGCGAGAGCGGCTTTTTTTAACCTCGACAAACACCAAACCATCCCCGTCCTGCAGGATCAGGTCAATCTCGCCGCCCTGTCCCCGCCAGCGGCGTGATCGGACCTGCAGGCCGGCTTGCAAATAGACACGTTCCACCGCCGCCTCTGCCGCCAACCCTGCGTGATAAGAGGTCTGCCCGCTCACCCGTCTTTGCCCAGGGCCAATGCCGCCTGATAGACCTGACGACGCGGCAGGCCCAGATCGGCGGCCACCTGTGCGGCGGCGTCTTTGACACTCATCTCTGCCATGGCCTGTTTCAACGCAGCCTCCATATCGCCTGCATCTGCCTGTCTTGCCTCGGCCTTTTCCACCAGAACCACGATCTCGCCTTTGACGGACCGATTGGCAAACTCCGCCTCCAGTTCCGCGAGCGTCCCGCGCGACACTTCTTCGAACTTCTTGGTCAGCTCCCGGCACACCGCCGCGCGTCGGTCGCCCCCGAAAGCTTGCACCATCTCGGTTAACAATCTCTGAACCCGCTTGGGCGAGTCATACAGCACCACGGTCGCCGCCTGCCCAGACAGATCATTCAAAAACGCCAGCCGTGCCGATTTGCCGGACGGGGGAAAGCCCGCAAATAAAAACCGATCCGTGGGCAGACCGGCAATGGTCAGGGCGGCAATCATCGCCGATGGTCCGGGGGCAGAGGTCACCGGCACCCCCGCCGCAATCGCCGCCCGTGACAACGCGTAACCGGGATCTGACACAAGCGGCGTTCCGGCCTCTGACGCATAGGCCACGGACCGGCCCGCCACGATTTCCTGTACCAGACGTTCTGCCACGGAACCCGCACTGTGATCGTGATAGGCGATGAGCTTGCGCTCCCCCAGCGGCACCCCGTGAATATCCATCAGCTTGCGTGCGGTTCGGGTGTCCTCCGCCGCGATGATATCGGCAGAGGCCAGCACATCCAGCGCCCTCAATGTGATGTCACGCGCCGCGCCAATTGGCGTCGCCACGAAATACAGCCCCGCAGACAATGTCACTTTCTGGGCGTTCACGACGCACTCCTTATTTCTGATCGTTTACACTTTGGCTTCAAGCGCCTACTCTGCCCGGGCTTCACCCGAGGTTCAAAGATTAGGTATCCTATGTTTGCTGTTTTGACGTTTACCCGCAAGTCGCTGACGCAGATTGTGGTTGGTCTGGGGCTTGTTATTCTGGCCGCCTGTCAACCGATATCCACCGGCGGACCGTCCCTGAACCCGCAAAAACCTGTGCCAGTGGCGCTTTTGGTGCCGATGGGATCAGAAAATCCCGGCCATTTGGTCCTGGCCCAAAGTCTGGAAAACGCCGCCCGATTGGCCATTGCCGATCTTGATGGGGTCACGATTGACCTGCGCGTCTACCCGACCAACGGTCAACCTGAACAGGCTGCCGATGTCGCACGCCGGGCGGTCAGCGATGGCGCCCGCATCCTGCTTGGCCCGGTTTTCGCCGAATCCGCCAATGCCGCCGGGCTGGCCGTGGCTGGGCGCGGGGTGAATGTACTGTCCTTTTCCAACAACACGGAAATTGCCGGTGGCAATGTCTTTGTTCTGGGCAACACTTTCCGAAATACAGCCAATCGACTGGCGCAATTCTCAACGTCACAGGGGCGTGGCAATGTGCTGATCGTCCATGGTGAGGATGTCGCCGAAACCATCGGGCGCGATGCGATCCTGAATGCCGTCGGACGCGCCGGGGGACAGGTTGTCGGGATCGCCTCATTCCAACTCAATCAAACCGATCTGATTAATGCCATTCCAACAATTGCCGAACAGGTGGACACCACAGGCGCAGATTCGGTCTTTTTCACCTCTGGCACCAACGGGGCCATTCCGATCCTGACCCAATTGCTAAAGGAAAACGGCGTCGACCCGTTGGAAACCCAATATATCGGCCTGCGCCGCTGGGATGTGCCGGTGTCGGCCCTGGCGTTGCCCGGGGTTCAAAACGGCTGGTTCGCTGTACCAGACCCGTCGCTCAACCAGTTGTTTAGGGATCGCTATATGGCCGCCTATGGCACACCGCCACATACGCTGGCTGGTCTGGCCTATGACGGGATCGCCGCGATTGGGGCCCTGGCGGCATCCGGCCAATCGGACGCGCTGACCGTCCCGGCCCTAACACAAAGCTCTGGCTTTGCCGGGGTCAATGGCGTCTTCCGACTGCTCAGCAATGGCACCAACGAACGTGGATTGGCCGTGGCCACAATTATCGACAGTCAGGTTGTCGTGATCAGCCCAGCACCCAGAAGTTTCCCCGGTGTCGGTTTCTGACATAGGGGCGGTCCCTCCGCCGCTTCTGTTGCCGTCTGATCTGCTCTGCCCGGCAGAAGAAATATTTGATATCGCCGCTTTTGGCGAGGCTGTGTTGCGACATCATCAGGCAGGCGAGGCCCCGCGCACCCAACGCAGCGAAATCGTTGCCCTGCTCAACGCGTCACGCAAATCCGGCCTTCAGGCGATCCGGGACGCCTTTGAAAATGATCCGCTGAACGCCCGTGGCGCCACGCGCGCCTATACCTATCTGACCGATTGTCTGGTGAATTGCGCCTTTTGGGCGGCGACGGAACTGCTGCATCCGCTGGCCAACCCGACTGAGGGCGAACGCATCGCTGCTCTGGCAGTCGGCGGTTACGGCCGCGCCGAAATGGCCCCGCATTCCGATGTCGATCTGCTGTTTCTGACGCCTTATAAAATCACCCCCTGGGCCGAGAGCGTGATTGAAAGCATGCTTTATATCCTGTGGGATCTGCGCCTGAAAGTCGGTCATGCCAGCCGTACGATTTCTGACTGCACCAACCTGGCCCGCGAAGATTACACCATCCGCACGGCCCTGCTGGAACATCGCTACCTGATCGGAGACGCCGATCTGGCGGTTCAATTGGATGACAGGCTCTGGTCGCGGGTTTTTGACGGCACCGCCGCCGAATTTATCGAGGCCAAACTGGCCGAACGTGAAACCCGCCATGACAAACAAGGCGGCCAGCGCTACGTGGTCGAACCCAATGTCAAAGAGGGCAAGGGTGGCCTGCGTGATCTGCAGTCACTCTTTTGGATCGCAAAATATGTGCATCATGTGCGCAATATTTCCGAACTGGTGCCCCTGAATGTCTTTCGGCCCGAAGAATTCAAGGCCTTCTACAACGCCGAGTTTTTCCTCTGGGCGGTGCGCTGCCATCTGCATCTGATCACCGGGCGCGCCATGGATCAACTGACCTTTGATCTGCAGGTCGAGGTCGCAGGGCGCATGGGATATACCGATCATGACGGTCGCCGCGGCGTGGAATATTTCATGCAGGACTATTTCCGTCATGCCACCACCACCGGTGATCTGACCCGCATTTTCCTGACTCAGTTGGAAGCCATCCATGTCAAACAAGCCCCTGATATTCTGGGCCTGTTTCGCCGGAAAAAACGCCTGAAACCGGGCTATAAACTGGTCCACAACCGCCTATCCATCAAAGATAAGGCCACGTTTCTGTCCGACAAGGTGAACCTTTTGCGCTTGTTTGAGGAAGGCTTGCGCACCGGCTATCTGATCCACCCGGATGCCATGCGCCTGGTCAAGGCCAATCTCAGGCTGATCGACCAAGGCATGCGCAAGGATTCAGAGGCGCGGCGCATTTTCCTTGATCTGCTGCTAAAGCACGGCAATCCCGAACGCGCGCTCAGGCGGATGAACGAGCTGGGGGTACTGGCCGCCTTCATCCCCGAATTTGAACCGATCGTCGCCATGATGCAGTTCAACATGTATCACGCCTATACGGTTGATGAACACACGATCCAATGCATCGCACAATTGGCCAAGATCGAGAAAGAAGAACTGGTCGAGGACCTGCCCATCGCTTCTGGCATCCTTAAGGAAGGTGTCAATCGACGGGTGATCTATACCGCCCTTCTGGTCCATGACATTGGCAAGGGCCGGGACGAGGATCACTCGATCCTTGGCGCCAGAATCTCGCGCAAGGTCGCCCCGCGTCTGGGGTTGAGCGAGGCTGAGGCCAAAACCGTCGAATGGCTGGTGCGCTATCACCTGTTGATGTCTGACATGGCGCAAAAGCGTGATGTATCTGATCCCCGCACCGTACGCGAATTTGCCAAATTGGTGGGCACCAAGGACAAGCTGAACCTACTAACGGTACTGACGGTCTGTGACATTCGCGGTGTCGGCCCTGATACCTGGAACAACTGGAAGGCCATGTTGATCCGCAACCTCTATCGGTCCACCGCAGCAGCGCTTGAGGATGGGATAGAGGCGCTCAACACCACAATGCGTTCAGAGCAGGCCAAACAGGCCCTGCGCGACCGCCTGCGCGACTGGTCTACCAAAGATATCAAGGCAGAGCTCGCCCGCCATTACGGCGCCTACTGGCAAGGCTTGCGCACCGATGAACACGCGGTTTTTGCCCGGCTTTTGCAAGGTCTGGACGCGGATGAAATCCGCATGGATCTGAAACCCGATCTGGATCGTGATGCCACCCGCGCCTGTTTCGCACTGGCCGATCATCCCGGTATCTTTTCGCGCCTTGCTGGCGCATTGGCACTGGTCGGGGCCAATGTTGTGGATGCACGCACCTATACGTCCAAGGATGGTTACGCCACCCCGGTCTTCTGGGTGCAGGATGCAGATGGTCATCCCTACGATGCTGAACGCCTGCCGCGGCTCAAACAGATGATCGACCGAACATTGAAAGGCGAAGTCGTCGCCCGCGACGCCCTGAAATCCCGCGACAAGATCAAAAAACGCGAACGTGCCTTCCGCGTTCCAACCTCGATCACGTTCAACAATGACGGATCCGATATCCACACGATTATCGAGGTCGACACCCGTGATCGCCCCGGTCTTTTGTATGATCTGACGCGCACGCTGGCGGCATCCAATGTCTATATCGCCTCTGCTGTAATCGCGACCTACGGCGAACAGGCGGTTGACAGTTTTTATGTCAAAGACATGTTTGGTTTGAAATTTTACTCTGAATCCAAACAGAAAACACTGGAAAAACGCCTGCGTGATGCAATCCGCGAAGGTGCGGAAAGGGCCGCATCATGAGGCTCGCATCCGGGTTCTTCACCGTTGGCATGTGGACGCTTCTCAGCCGTATTCTGGGCTTTGTGCGCGACGTGCTGATTGCCGCGTGGCTGGGCACCGGGCCCACCCATCAGGCCTTTGTCGCGGCCTTCACCCTGCCCAATCTCTTTCGCCGCTTCTTTGCAGAAGGCGCGTTCAACATGGCCTTTGTGCCGATGTTTTCCAAAAAGCTCGAAGCAGATGATGATCCACAGGGTTTCGCCCGCGATGCCCTGTCGGTACTGGCCGCGATCCTGATCGTGCTGACCCTGATCGCGCAGATCTTTATGCCGGCACTGATCTATGCCCAAGTGGCCGGTTTTGCGGGGACCGAAAAATTTGACCTCGCCGTGGATTTCGGGCGCGTGGCCTTCCCCTATATTATCTTCATCTCCATCGCCGCCCTTCTATCGGGGGTTCTGAACGCCGCTCGCCACTTTGCCGCTGCTGCGGCCGCGCCCGTTCTGCTGAACGTGCTCTTTATCGGTGCGATCACATGGGCCGGGATCAGTGGCTGGGACGTGGGCCGCGCCCTGATCTGGACAGTCCCCGTGGCCGGGGTCGCCCAAATGGCGCTGGTCTGGGTGGCGGCCAAGCGCGCGGGCTTTGACATCCGCCCCCACTGGCCGCGCTGGACACCGGAACTCAAACGCCTCGCGATCATCGCCGCGCCTGCGGCCCTTGCCGGGGGCGTGGTGCAGATCAACCTGATTGTCGGGCGACAGGTTGCCAGCCAATTCGATGGTGCTGTGTCCTGGCTCTACAATGCCGATCGGCTGTATCAGTTGCCTTTGGGCGTGGTGGGCATTGCCATCGGCATCGTGCTGTTGCCAGAACTGTCGCGCCGCCTGCAGGCCGAAGATACTGATGGCGGCCAACATGCTATGAGCCGTGCCGCAGAAATGGCCCTGATCCTGACCCTGCCCTCGGCTGTTGCCCTGTGCCTTGTCCCGCAGCCTTTGGTCGAAGTGCTGTTTGAACGCGGTGCCTTTACCGCCGATGACACCGACAAGACCGCGCTGGCCGTGGCAATCTACGGGTTGGGTCTGCCTGCCTTTGTGCTGCAAAAGGTCATACAACCCCTCTATTTCGCGCGCGAAGACACCAAAACACCGTTCCGTTATGCGGTGATTGCAATGCTGATCAACGCGGCCATCGCCATCGGGCTGGCCCCGGTGATCGGCTATGTTGCCGCCGCTGTGGCCACTACGCTGGCAGGCTGGGCGATGTATGTCCTGTTGTGGTTGGGGGCGCGGCCTATGGGCCAGGCTGCCCGCGCAGATGCCAGACTGCGGCGCAAGATCTGGCGCATCATCGCGGCGTCGAGCCTGATGGGGGCGGTATTGGTCGCCATGATGCTCTTGATCGGCCCAATGCTGGGCCTGCCGGGCTGGCGCTATCTGGCGCTGGCATTGCTGATCCTGTCCGGCATGATCAGCTATGCCATTTTCGGCCGAATGCTGGGCGCCTTCCGCCTGTCCGACCTGAAATCCAGCCTGCGTCGAAACTAGCTGTCTTCCCCCCAACCCTTGCGAAAGGCATGCGGTGACATTCCGTATTTCTGCCGAAACCGCAGCCCCAATTGCGACCGGCTGCTGAACCCGGTTGCCACGGCAATCTCCGTCACTGTCATGTTGGTCTGGTTTAAAAGCGCATGCGCCCGCGCCAGCCGCAGATCGAAATAAACCTGATTGGGCGACAGGCCGACATAACGTTTGAACAGTCGCTCCAGTTGCCGCCGCGAAATGTCCAGTTTGCTTGCAAGTTCGGCAATATCCAGCGGCTCTTCCAAGTTCTCGCTCATGAATTGCAGCGCCCCGATCAGATGCGGATTGCGACTGCCCAGCGCCACCGCATAGGCCGATTTCTGTGGCGCCTTGTCCGGGCCGCTACGGCCATGAATGCACATATCAGCCACGATGATCGCCAGTTGCTTGCCATGATCCTCTTCGATCAGGCGCAACATCATATCGGTAGAGGCATTGCCCCCACCACAGGTCAGAATCGAATCGTCCAGCTCAAACAGATTGGGCGACGGGTGCAGATCGGGGTAAAGCTCGGCAAAGGCGGGCTGGTTTTCCCAATGCAACGTGAACCGCCGGCTTTTCAAAAGCCCGGCCGCGGCCAGCGCAAAGGCACCTGTGCAAATCCCCCCCATTTTGGTCCCAAAAGTCCGTTGACGGCTGACCCACTGGGTCACTCGCGGTGTCTGCACAACCGCCGGATCATTGCCGGAACAGACAAACCCCGTCGCCTGACGCGGCAGGTCGGTCATCGCTGTGTCAGGGACGATCTGAACGTTGTTGGAACAGACAATCGGGCGCCCATCCTCGGTCATGGTGAACCAACGATACAGCTCTCGTTTGGTGACCTGATTGGCAATCCGCAGCGGCTCCAATGCGGCGCTGAATGCCAGCAAGGTCAGTTGCGGCTGCAACAGGAAATAAAATTCCCGCGGCGGGCCGTCATAATCGACCCGAAAGCTTGCTGCGCCTCTGGGAATGAACCGTCCTGATTCCATATCACTGTCTACCATGAAAATTTGCCAATGGTGTTATATGGCTGGGCGCTTAACACGCCCAGCCAATAGATGCGTGGATCAAGCTTTGGCAAGATCCAAAGTTTCTTCCTGCGTTTGTGACCAGGAACGGATCTCTTCGTCACTCGCCTTGGGTGAAAACAACCCGGTCATAGCGTAGAAAATTCCGATCACCGGTGACAACCAACAGGCAAAGGCCAGCGGGATATACAGCAGGTTCTCGAAATTACCATCGGCAATGCCCAGGCCCAGCGCCGTGATCACAAACGCTCCACCGGCATTCCACGGGATCAGCGGGGATACCAGCGTTCCGCCTTCCTCGATCGCGCGCGACAGGTTCAGCGTTGAATAGCCCATGCCACGGTAAACCGGCGCATACATACGGCCCGGCAAGGCAATGGACAGATAGGGATCCCCTGCAACCGTGTTGGTCGCTATCGATGTCAGGATCGCAGAGGTCTGAATACCAGCAAAGGTTTTCACACGGGCAATGATCACCGCAATGATCGCCTGCAGACAGCCCACACGTTCCAACGCGCCGCCAAAGCCCAGCGCCAACAGAACCAGTGAAATCGTCCACATCATCGACTGGATGCCCCCACGGTTCAGCAGCGGGTCAATCTCTGCCACACCCGTGTCGACGGAATAGCCGCTATTGGCAAAGGTAAAGGTCTCATGCAGCGTCGCGCCCTGGCAAAAGATCGCCATCAGGCCACCGACAACAGCACCCGCAAACAGCGACGGGATTGGTGGCTTTTTCATGACCGCCAAAATGATGACCAGCAGTGCCGGCAACAGCATCAGCGGCGAAATCCAGAACGCCCCTTCCAGCGCGTCTGTGATCACCTCGATCCGCTCAAACGACACTTGCGAGGTATCAATCAGGGTAAACCCAACCACGAAATAGATGGTCAATGCGATCAGCATCGATGGCACTGTCGTCGGCAGCATATTGCGGATGTGGTCAAACAGATTGGTCCCTGTCACCGCCGGGGCCAGATTGGTTGTGTCCGACAGGGGGGAAATCTTGTCACCAAAAAACGCGCCCGAAACGACGGCACCCGCAGTCCAATACATTGGGATGCCAAATCCGGCACCAATACCCATCAGGGCCAAGCCAACCGTACCAGTCGTCCCCCAGGACGTGCCAAGCGAAACCGATACGATCGAACACAAAAGCATCCCGGCAGCCAGGAACATTTCCGGCGACAGGATCTTCAGCCCGTAATAGATCAGCGTCGGCACTGTCCCTGACGCAATCCAGACCCCAATAATCATCCCGACCGTGATCAGGATCGATACCGATGGCAACGAAATGTTGATGACGTGAAAAACGCCCTCTTCGATATTTGGCCACTTGTGACCCAGCTTCAGACCCACCAACGCGGTTATCGCGATCCCGATCGCCAGCGGAATATGCGGTGTGAAATCCCCAAAGTAAAACAACTGGATACCCAGAACCAGCAATGTCAAAACGATCGGGACAAGCGCCAAACCAAAGCTTGGTTGGCGTATTCCGTCCTGTGAAACGGCCATTGTCTTCTCCTCGTGCATCGTGGCGCACTGTGCGCTCACTCATGCACGACGTGATAGCTGGCCGCGTCCCCTTCGGGCGGAGTCGATTTACGCCGGGTAGGCTGGGGTTTGCGACATTTTTGCCTGTGGCCGACTATCTCACAACGAAAACCGACACTTTTGAATGTGCCGCCAGATGGCCGGCATGGGACCCGAACACATATTCCGACAATCCGGGCTGGTGCGATCCCACCACAACCAGATCGGCACCGGTCTGTTCTACAGCTTTCAAAAGCAGGCCATCCAACTCTGCAGCCGGGTCGACCGAACTGATATTATGGGCCTCTACCTTGATACCCTTCTCAGTCCCCAAAGCCTCTGCATAGCTTTCCAGCTTATTGCCGTAGTCTGTTGTTCCATGGGCCAGCGCCGTGGGAATACCGCCGCTGACACTGACCAAATGCAGATCGGAACCGTAATGTTTGGCCAGATCACAGGCCGTAGACACCGCCTTGCTGATTGTATCCTCGTGCAACAGGTCAGCAGGTAACATGATCGTTTTATACATCGCCTTCTCCTTTTCTGATGCCGTGCGCGCCCAATATATAAAAGCTTGAAAAGGCACGCCTTGTTCCAGATCAGGAGGAAGTGCTGACCTTTTTCACCGAAGGCACATCATCGGAACGCACCTCTTTCAGAAGCAACAGCAAGGCCAGAACAATCGGAACCACACCCGCCAGAACGCGCAGGGCGGGCAACCCATCGCCCAGCGCCACCTGCCAACCAATCACCCAGACCGGCACCAGATAGGTATAGGCCATGACCTTGGCGGCAGGCAGACGCAGGGTCGCAATCTGAACCAGCCAAAAAGACACCGCCGTCGCAAACACCGTCAGATAGGCGATGGTGGCCCAAACAAGCGGCGACAGGGACAACCAGTCTGTCGCGATCAGAGCGGGCCAGGCATAGATGGACAAAAGAACCGTTCCCCCCACCAGCGTCCCAAAGGTAAAGACAACCGCAGGCTCCCCACGATTAAGCCGTCGCACCATCGGGGTGTAAATCGCATGTGACGCGCACCCGATGAAAAAGATCAGTTCCCCCCGGCCGATATCCAGCCGCAACAGGGCATCAATATCAGCGCGAAAAATCACCCAAAGGGCGCCAATGGCCCCGATAGACAGGGCCAGCGCCATGCGTCCGGTCATGATCTGCCGCAGCAAAATCCAGCCAAACAGGCCCGACATGACCGGGGTCATGGTGAAAACGGCAGAGGTTGAAATGGGCGGCGCGGTTTTCAGCCCTTCGAACATCAGCACGAAATAGATGGCAAACAATCCGCCCAGCACCCCATAACGCCACGGCGCCTGCCAAGCCGTCTGTGTCGCAGCCCCGACCGCGACAGACACCACCCCCATCAGCACGGCCGCCAGCGCCATGCGCATAACCGTCAACGCCGCTGGATCAATCTGATTGGCAATCAACGACCCCAGGCTGAAAGACCCGGCCACAAGCGCGGAAAACACCAACATCGCCAGATGCCCCCGCAGGGACGGGCTCATGGTTTGCACCCTTTCAACCAGCCCTTTGCCTCGTCTTTCAGGAATTTCAAAAAGGTTTGCACTTTCAGGGTGCGGTGCAAATCTACATGGGTCACCAACCACAGCTTGGTCCGCCACTCTTCGCGCGGTGGCAGGGCCTGAACCAGATTGTCGTGTTGTGCGGCGGAAAGTTCGGTCATGAACCCCATGCCGACACCACCAGCCACCGCCATTTCTATGGCGCGGAAATCGCTGGCCCGGTAGATCACATCCTTTTCACTCACATGCTCATCCAGCCAGCGATAAAATGGTGCCCGTTTGATCCGGGCATCACCTGCCACAAACTTATGCCCGGCCAGATCATCCTCCGATGCGGGAAGCCCGTTTTTCGCGACATAGTCCTCACTGGCATAAAGCGCGATACACTGGGACAACAACGGCTGCACCACATTATCCGGTTGATCCGGGGCCTGCCCGGCCCGAATGGCTACATGCGCCTCCCCATATTCCAGTCGGAACAACCGTTCGCCGGTCAGGTATTGGATGCGGATGTCGGGATGCTTGGCCTGAAACGCGATCAGAACCGGCGCGATCATGGGCGTCATCGCCTCAAGCGAGGTCACGATCAAATCGCCCGCAACCGTTTCCCCCTGCCCGCGGATGCGCCCCTCCAACTGGCTGAACTGGTCTGACGTTGCCTGGGCCACCAGCAGCAGATCGCTGCCGGCCTCGGTGGGCGTGTATCCCCGCGCATGACGTTGAAACAGCTTTGCGCCCAGCCGCTCCTCCAGCGCATCAATATGGCGGATCACTGTCGCATGATGCACGCCCAGAACCTCTGCCGCACCGCTGACCGTGCCCATTCGTGCCACGTGATAGGCCGTGCGAATTTCATCCCAGTTCTGCATCTCTACCTCATGTGCAAATTTCAACACTAACTGTTGGAAAGTAGCAATTGTGTTCAATTGTGCAATGGCTAAATGTGAAGCAGACCCAATTGATAGGATAGAACAATGACCCGCAACATCCTCCGCCTTGACGCCTCCGCCCGCAAATCCGGCTCCGTCAGCCGCGATCTGACCGATAAAATCATTGCCCGCTTCGGCGATACCGACGTCACAACCCGCGACCTGACAACCGCCCTGCCGCAGATTGACGAGGCCTGGATCGGCGCCAACTTCACCCCCGCTGATCAACGCAGCGACGATCAAAAGGCTCTGTTGAAACTTTCCGATGATCTGGTCGCCGAACTGCAAGCCGCAGACACCATCGTGATCGGCCTGCCGGTGTATAACTTTACGGTTCCCGCCGCGCTGAAGGCCTGGATCGACCTGGTGACCCGGGTTGGCATCACCTTTCAATACGGTAAAACCGGCCCGGTTGGCCTGCTGTCGGGCAAACGCGCCATTATCGCCATGGCATCGGGTGGCACAAAGGCCGGATCGGATATCGATTTCGCCTCCACCTATCTACGCCACATCCTGGGCTTTAACGGCATCACCGATGTCGAACTGGTGGCCGCCGACGCCGTGTCTGTCAATGCAGAGGCAACGCTGAAAGCCGCCAATGACGCGGTCGAGGCTCTGGCCGCCTAAAGCACCCAATCGTTCACGAAATTGTTGGGGGGTCTTGCCCCCCACGTTCGGGTCTGGTCATTCTGGACCTATGAAGATCTCACATGATACGCCCGACCTGCTGATCCTTGATGATATCCCCTGGATCATGGGTCTTTTAATGGCAGGGTTTATCCTCGCCTTCGTCGGTCCCGGCACCCTGATCATTCTGAACGGGGAATGGCAGGGTGTCATGCTAATCGGCGTCGGGGGCGGCATCGGGGCACTGGCCTTTTATGGCTTTGTCCGCCGCACACAACTGGTGTTGGATCGCATCAACGGCACCGTCGCGCTGCGCACCCGTAACCTGCGCGGCTATACCGAACGGGTTTTTGACCTTTCTGATGTGTCCCGCGCGCGGCTTCAGGCCCATTACAGCGACAGCAGCAAAATGCACCGCCTGGCGATCGAGGTCACAAACGGCCCTGATCAGGGCGTTCACCCTGTCACGCCTGTCTATTCCGGTGGCAACGGCCCTCACAACGCAGAAGCTGTGATCAATCTCTGGCTCAAAAACAGCCGCTAAACCGTTCGCTTCAATACCTTGGGGTGAATTGGCCATCGGCCAAGAGGGGCAAGGCCCCTTCCCCCCGGCCATCGCAGGCCCGGTCACCCGGGCCTGCAACTGTTCAGATCACGACAGCGCCCGTTTCAGGCGCGGCAGGTTCGACAGGATCAAGACATCCAGCGTCAGAACCGCCAAAATCGTCAACCCCGTCAGGGGGAAAGCCAACGACAACAGTAACGCCAACAGCGCGGCGCCTTTCCAGAACGGCAGGTCGGCAGGCACTTGGGGCGCCACCAATCGGCCAGCCTGTGCCGGGCGTCGCTTCAGCCACATCAACACACCAGATACCGAAAGGAAAATCACCGACAGGCAGAACACCGTGTTCAGGATCAGGTTCCACAGCCCCATCAAACCCATGTGAAACGGGATGCCAACGGCCATGCTTTTACCCATCAGCGAGTAATCCTCATACCCCACATTGGCGAGGATCTTGCCGGTATATTGATCCACATGCACGGTGCGATCAGCGGTGGGCGTGGTGGAATCGCTGCTCATACTGTCCTGATTGATGGTCCAGACACCATCGTCACCACGCGGATAGGCCACCCGAAAGCGACCCTCCAGCCCCAGCGCCCGCCCCAACCAGACAAGGCTGTCTATACCGACCGCTTGCCCCTCTGGCACTCCGGCAATCCCGGCCTGGGATCCAGAGGCCGGCATCAGGGTCTGCTCCAACGTCCAGGGCACATCATTGGTGGCCCCGTGATTCATGGTGGCATGAACACTGTCAGACAATGGAACATTGTCCCATTTTTCGGCCGGAAAGCTTGACCAGGCCTGAACGAACTTACCGCCCCAGACCCCGGCCCAGGCCAGACCGGAAATCAGAAAAACGATCAAAAGCGCCGACATCCAAAACCCGATCACCGCATGAAGGCTCTTCCACAAAGATCGCCCGCGCGCCCGCAAATCCGGCAGAAACGCACGGCGCAGATTGCCCCGTGGCCACCAGATATATAGCCCGGTCACCACCATGATCAGGGCAAGACCCGCGGCGATTTCAATCATCCGGTCCCCGGTCACCCCGATCAGCAGGGTAGAATGGATATTGTCGGCCAGATCATACCAACCCGACCGCCGTGACCAGCTGTCGATAATGGTGCCGCTATAGGGATCAACCGCCACCATGCGCTGCCCCCGGTCGGTGGCAATGCGAAACACCGTCGCCAGATCAGCGGCCTTCGGCCCGATCCATTCGACCACCGTTCCGGGCACAACGGCTTGTGCGGCTTCGGCCTGGGCAGACACCGGCAGGGCCTCACCGGCGATGGTGACGGCGATCTTTTCGCCGTCGCGGCCATCGAACTGAGTGATGAACATCATCATCAACCCGGTCACGGCCAGCATGATCATGAACGGGATCACATAAAGCCCCGCATAGAAATGCCACCGCCAGGCGGCAATATAGAATTTTTGCGACAGATCCCCTGCCGCGGGCGCAGATGCGCCCTGCTGTTCGGTTACACTAACCATTTGGAAAATCTCCATATCTGACACACCGCCCCAAGGCGGCTAATTTTGGTTGAAAGTTGTCAGATAAGAGAGGGCGGCGCGCGCGCTTCGGCCACCTGATGGCGGCGCGCAGGCTGGTAATTGGCCAGAACGACGAACGGATGCGCCACGCG
Source organism: Roseovarius sp. YIN77 (assembly GCF_057219155.1). NCBI lineage: Bacteria > Pseudomonadati > Pseudomonadota > Alphaproteobacteria > Rhodobacterales > Roseobacteraceae > Roseovarius > Roseovarius sp. YIN77. Next base: position 30,915 of record NZ_JBXVVI010000005.1, on the reverse strand, counting down.
CCGGGGCAGACGGATCATCTGACCGTGCTCTGGCAGATCGACAAGGGCGGTCAGACTTAGCAGACCAAAGGGGCAGGGCCCGGCATCAACCCCGTGATGCGATGGGCCGCCCTCTGCCGGGTCCATATCGGGCGTGACAGTGATTTCCTGAACCCCGTGGCCCGTACAGATCACGATGGTAAATGCGCCAGATTCGTCCTGACCCGGCATGTATCCCGCAGGCAGCAGCGACCACAGCACCAAGGGCAGTATCAGGATCACCGTAACAGCGGCCCTGAACACCCGTGTCGCTTTTAAAACTGATCTTTGACGCCCCATATGGCGCTGAATGTCACAGGCCCGATCGCCCTGCAATGTACAAATTGTCCCAGTCTGAGACGGGGTTATTCCGCCCCGGCGCGATGCTCTTTCCAGCGCAAATAGACATTCGCACCGATCGATGAAAACGGCTCTGGCGGCAGCTTTTCAGGCGCGGATTCGCGGGCGAAATGACGGGTGATGTCGCTCTCCTGCCCGCTGGCCAACTCTGCCACACCCATTCCGGTCATGGTGCCTCGCGCCGTGCCCAGACCGTTCTGGCAACAAGCGGCAAAGACATTCGGCGCGACCTCCCCCATGATCGATACGGAATTGCGACTCAGGCACAGATGACCAGCCCAAGCATATTCCATCCCCAGCCCCGCCAATTGCGGAAAACGCGCATCAAACTTTTCGCGCATCACTTCGCGGGCGCGCCTTAGATCACGGGCATAGGATTTCATCCCCGGCCGGAACACCGCACAGGTCCGGGTGATGATCCGGTTGCCGCCCTGCGCCGTATCGATCCGGCGCATCGTGGTGCCCATCGGGTCTGACGGCGTCACGCCCCAGCGGCTGGTCCCACCCAGCACACGCAGGGCATCGGCATCCAGATCAGGCGTCATTGTGGCAAACAGGAAGATATGCATCAGACGGCGGCGGGCAAATCCAAAACTTTCCAGATGGCCGTTATTGGCCAGAATGATCTTGCCCGCACTGACCAGCCCCTTGGGTGTCATGATCCGGTACCTGCTACCGACTTGCTCAAACCTCTGAACTGGCGAGTTTTCAAAGATATCCGCCACCGGGGCCAGCCCCCCAGCCAAAGACCGGATATAGCCCGCAGGCTGCAACACACATGTACCCGGCGTGTACAGGCCCGACACGTAATACGGGCTGCCAGTCAATTCCCGCATCGCTTGCGCATCCAGCGCCTCTGACGGTTCGCCCAGACTGGCCAGATGTTCGGCATAGCTTTTGTTATGGGCGTCCCCCGCCGCACTGGCCGCACCATTGACCTTGCCCACCGGGTCTACATAGGCCGGGTTGATCCCGTATTCCTCTGCTGCATCGCGGGCAAAGCCAATCGCCATGCGGTTCAGCGCGATGATCTTGCGATCGCCGTCTGCCCCGTCCTGCCCCGCATAATCGCTTGATGACAGATCATGCGGCAGATCAATCATAAAACCGGAATTCCGCCCGGCGGCGCCCTCGGCCAGACGCCCGGCCTCCAAAACCACGATACTGGCACCGGGGTTCAACTGGGCCAACCGTCGCGCAGCGGATAGGCCCGCAAACCCACCGCCGATAATAGCAAAATCGGCGGTGATATCCGCCTCCAACACCCGCGCTGCGGGCTGCGGGCCCAATATCGCATTCCAGGCCGCCGGCCCGCGATGAACCGGCAGGCGTTTGGCGCGAAAACTGTTCTGATCGCTCATCTTGGTCAGTCCGGCTTGTTCAACTTGCACTCAATGGCATCCATCACGGCGCGTACAGCGCGCATTGCGCCACCATCAGATAGGCCCTCAACCATCATCAGGCTTAGCGATGCCTCCGTCGCGAGCGCCTCTTTCTCCGCGCGCAGACTTCCAGCGGTCTTGTCCATTGTTGCCAGAAACCCGGCCAGCAATTGCGTGGTGTAAAGCTCCGCTCCACCCGCATCCCCGGTTTTTTGGGCCAGCCAATCCGCCCCGGTTTCCAGCATCGCCAAAATGCCCGGCACCAGCGCGCAGATGGCAAAATGGCTGTTCAGCGCCGCCTCTGACGCCACAGGGATCACCGGGTTATCCGCCCCAAACAATGGCTCCAGCGTCCCCCCATGCGGATAAACCGCCAGCGGGCAGCCCCCGGCCTCAACATAGCCCAGCGGAATGGTGATCGAGATATCGGTGGCAGGCGCACACCAGGCACGCAGCTGAGCTTCTGTCACCCCGGCCATGACCGACACAACCTGTTGATAGGCCCGAAAGTGCAACCCGTTGATCGCCGCCTCGGCATGCTGGGGTCGCACACATAAAAAAACGATCTCTGATCCATCAATGACAGATTGGTTCGGGGCGACGGTAATCGCCTCAAACCCTGCGGCCAGCCCCGCCGCAACATCGGCGTTTCGTTCCGACACCAAAACCGCGTGGCCGGCACGGGCCAGATAGCGCGCCATCGGTGCCGCAATATGCCCGGTTCCGATGAACCCGACCCGTGCCATCAGTCCACAGCCTCATCCGCATCATCGGCCAGATCGATCCAGATTGTTTTCAACTGGGTGTACTGGTCATGGGCATGAATAGAATTGTCGCGCCCGCCGAACCCGGATTGTTTATAGCCGCCAAAGGGCGTTGTGATATCCCCCTCGCCAAAGCTGTTCACGGTCACTGTTCCGGCCCGAATGGCCCGCGCCCCACGAATGGCGCGTTTGACATTGGCGGTAAAGATTGACGCGGCCAGACCGTAATCCGTGTCATTGGCAATCGCGATCGCCTCGTCAAAACCCGACACCTCGATCACCGACAGAACCGGGCCAAAAATCTCCTCCCGCGCCAGTTTGTGATCATTGCCAGGGATTGAAAAAACCGTGGGCTCGACATGGGTACCGTGATGGGTCTTGCCACCAAAGATCACGTCGCCGCCCTGATCCAGATAGGAACAGACTTTGCCGAAATGAGCCTCTGACACCAACGCGCCGATCCGCACCTCCGGGTCCAGCGGATCACCGACCACCCAATGTTTGGCATGTTCCTTGATCCGCGCCAAAAGCGCGTCTTTCACATCCCGATGCACGATCAGACGGGAAGCGGCCGAACAGTTCTCCCCCATGTTCCAGAAAGCACCGTTGACCACGTGTTGGGCCACGACATCCAGATTTTCCGCGTCATCCATCACCACGCAGGGGTTCTTGCCACCCATTTCCAGCACGACCTCTTTGGCATTCGATTCCGCCGCATAGGTCAGAAAGCGTTTGCCGGTCACGGTGGACCCCGTAAACGACACCATGTCGATATCCATATGCCGCCCGATGGGCTCGCCCACCTCAGCCCCGCCGCCGGGCACGATATTCAGAACCCCCTTAGGCAGACCCGCCTCTGACGCCAATTCGGCAACCCGCAGCGCGGTCAGGCTGGTCTCCTCGGCTGGTTTCACCACGACTGAGCAGCCCGCCGCCAGCGCCGGGCCGATTTTCCACGCCAGCATCAACAACGGGAAATTCCACGGCAACACCAGGCCCACAACCCCGATTGGTTCGCGCACCACCATGGCGATGTGATCGTCCGAGGCCGGGCTGACCTGATCATAAATCTTATCAATCGCCTCGGCATGCCACTTGATGCAGTGAATGGTTTCCGGGATGTCCACGGTTTCGCAATCATAGATCGGCTTGCCGCTATTGACAGCCTCCATCACCGCCAATTCGCGGGCGTTCCGGGTCAACAGTTTCGCAAATCGGATCAGAACACCCTTGCGCTCTGACGGGTGCAGGCGGCTCCAACGCCCATCATCGAACGCCTCCCGCGCCTTTGTCACGGCAAAATCCACATCCTCAACCCCGCAGGCGGCGATATCGGCCAGCTTTTCACCCGTGGCCGGGTTTACGGTGGCAAAGGTCTTGCCCGAAGCCGCCGGGCGATAGCCCCCATCAACAAAGGCAGAGGTCGGAAACGCCAGATCAGCAGCGATGGCCTTGTATTCGTCTTGTGTCAGCAGGTCCATGTTCCTCACCCCTCTGCCTGAATGTCAGCGATTGTCTTTTTCAACACACGCACCACCTGTTCCAGCGCGCGCTTGTCGTCCTTGTTCAACGCGCGCAATGGCGGGCGCATCGGGCCGGTGTTGATCCCGTTCAGATCGACGCCGTATTTAATCGTCTGAATGAACTTACCACCCTGTTCCAACACCCGCATCAGGGGCAGCAAGGCCGACATGATCCGCCGCCCCTTGGTGAAATCACCCTCGACCATGCAAGCGTTGTAAAGCGCAAGATGTTCATCCGGCAGGAAATTCGATCCACCACAGACCCAAAACGGCGCCCCCCAGGCGAAAAACTCCAGCGCCTGATCATCCATCCCGCAGCCCAGCGCGATATGCGGATAATCCCGTGCCAGCAGATGCACCCGGTTGATGTCACCAGAGCTTTCCTTGATCCCGCAGAAATTGCGGCTGCGACCAACGCGATCCAGGAACTCCTCGCCCATCATGGTCCCGGTACGATGCGGATAGTTATAAAGCATGATCGGCAGATCTGCCGCCTTATCAATCGCCAGAGCATTCAGTGCGTTTTCCCGGTCTGTCGGCACTGAATAAGACGGGCTGGCAAGCAGTAACGCATCGGCCCCGATCTCTCTTGCACCAATGGCCAACGCGATCGAATCCGGCGTCATCATCGCACCGGTTCCCACCACCAAAGGCACCCGACCCTTGATCCGATCCTTGGTAAACTTCGCCACCTCAATCCGCTCTGTCACGCTCTGGGCATAGTTTTCCCCGGTCGACCCGCCGGAAATCAGCCCATGCACGCCAGCGGCAATCAGGCTTTCGATCACATCGGCCAGCCCATCCCAGTTGACGCTCAGGTCTTCATTGAACGGGGTCACGACAGGCGTATAGATCCCTTCAAACTTGAATATCGGTGTCATTTGATCCTCATGCTGGGGTTTTGCGGGCCGGATTCCCCATTGGGATATCCAGGCCCGCAGGCATTACAAAAAGTTCGATCCGGTCGCGCGACAGGTTCCAATGATCAATGGCCAACCTCCCGGCGGCCTGTTCATCACCGGCCTCAATGGCGGCGATGATTTCATCGTGATGACGGGCTGCGGTTGAAACATTCTGCGCCATCTCTTCGTCGCGCGGCGCATAAAATGTCATCGAAATCCGCGCGTGATCAATCAACAGCCGCCGGAAACTGGGCAGCAGATAGGTGTTGGCGGCCATGTCGCCAGTGATTTCATGAAACAGGTTATTGGCCAGCGCCCGATCTGCCCCGCCGCCCCGGTGAAGCGTTCCCTTGAACAGCTCCTGCGCCTCTTTCAATGCCGTGATCTGGTCGGGCCGGGCGTTTTGGGCAGCCAGTCGCAGGATCGCGCCATAGATCATCGGGGCAGCCAGGAAAAACTCCCGCAATGTCGTGTGGGTCATTTCTGAAACCCGCGCACCCCGGTTTTCCCGCAGGTCAACATACCCTTCCCCAGCCAGACGGCGCAGCACTTCGCGCAGGGGCGTGCGCGACAGCCCGAACTCGTCGCTCAGGCTGGCCTCATCCAGATCCTGCCCCGGGCGCAGGCGCAGGGTCAGGATGGATTGCTTCAAATATTCATAAAGCGTGTCTTTGGGGTTCTGAGTTTCAGATTTCATAATCGCATGGCCAAGGTGATTCCATGGCCTTGTATCATATGTGTATACGAAATGTATACAATCAATGCCGTCGCAATACCGACAAAATACCGACGTTCTGCAGACAGCCGAATTTCAGGGATATCAACCGGGTCGGCGCCCGTTCTGATCGACAATAATCTGACCATCTTCCTTAACAATCGGCCCGGGTGGCAGCCTGTCCAACAGGTCCAGAACCACCTCTGAGGGGCGGCACAGGCGCACCCCTTTGGGGGAACAAACAATCGGGCGATTGACCAACACGGGATGTTCCAGCATCGCCTCCAACAGGGTTTCATCGCTAACAGACGGGTCCAGCAATCCCATCTCCTCCGCCGGGGATTTGGTGGTGCGAAGAGCGGTGCGTGGTGTCAGCTCAGCAGCCGCAAACAACGCTTGCAATTGCGGCCGGGTCCAACCGGTTTTCAGGTATTCAATAATGGTTGGCTCCGTGCCCGAAGCGCGAATAATCTCCAGAACATTGCGCGAGGTTCCGCAGTCAGGATTGTGATGAATGACGATCGGCATAGGGTCCCCTCATGGCGTTTCGGCTTGAAATACAAGGGGTTTGTAACAGGAAAACAAAAAACGCCCATCAAATTGATGGGCGCTTTGTCAGGTTGGGTCAGGGCAGTGAGAGCTTAGCGCCCCTTCCAGACCGGATCACGTTTCTCAGCAAAAGCGCGCGCGCCCTCCAGCTGATCCTCACTGGTATAAAGCCTCTCGACCGTGCCAAACTGACTGCGGGTGATCTTGTTCATCGCATCCTGGAATTTCATATCCTCAGCCTCGCGCACGATCTCTTTGATCGCGGCATAGACCAGCGGCGGGCCGCTCTCCAGCAAACGCGCCAGGTCCCAGGTCTTGTTCAGCAGATCCTCCTGCGTGGTGATTTCCTTAACAATGCCCCAGCGATGCGCCTCTTCCACATCGAACCAACGGCCCGTTAACAAAAGATCCATCGCCACGTGATAGGGAATACGCTTCGGCAGTTTCACACTCGCCGCATCCGCAACCGTCCCCGACCGAATTTCCGGCAGGGCAAAAGAGGCATTTTCCGACGCCATGATTAGATCGCAAGAAATGGCCAGTTCAAAGCCACCACCACAGCAAATCCCGTTTACGGCAGCAATCACCGGCTTGTTCAGGCGCGGCAATTCCTGGATACCGCCAAAGCCGCCAACACCGTAGTCACCATCAACGGCGTCGCCATCGGCAGCTGCCTTCAAGTCCCAGCCGGGGCAGAAAAACTTGTCGCCCTCAGCCCGTAGGATCGCCACGCGCAGGCTGTCGTCATCGCGAAATTCGCGAAAAGTTTCGCCCATGATCCGGCTGGTTTCCAGATCAATCGCGTTGGCCTTTGGGCGATCCAACGTGACCTCAAGAATGGCACCTTCGCGGCGTGTTTTAATCGGTGTATCGGTCATATTACTCTCCTGTCACGATCAGCGCGTCAGCCGCCACTGCACCGTTGGTTCCGCATAAAAGCGGATTGATTTCAACCTCTTCCAGCTGTCCTTGCCGCGCAATCACATAGTCCTGCAAGGCCATGACTGCATCCAGAATGGCACCCCGGTTTGCCGCAGCAGCCCCCCGGTATCCGTTCAGAACCTTGTTGATTTTCAACTTGTTTAAAGTGTCATCAACCGTGTCACGCGATGTCGGGATCAGAACAGAGGCGCGATCTTCCAAAAGCTCGGTCAAAACTCCGCCAGCAGCCAGCGTCAGAACATATCCATGGGCCGGATCCAGAACCACCCCAACCAACAGTTCGGCCACCGTTCCGTTGATCATTTCTTCGATCAGGAAGCTGTCTGTCGGCATCGCCTCCGCTGCGCTTTGCACCGCTTCGGCGCTGGTCAGATTCAACGCCACTGCCCCTGCCTCAGTCTTGTGGGCAATGCCCCGGCCCTTCAGAACCACCGGAAACCCGATTTGTGTCGCAGCAAGCGCAGCCTCGGCAACGCTTTCAGCCTCTGCTGATTGCGGTACCCGCACGCCATGCGCAGATAGCGCCGCCTTGGAGTTTGCTTCGGTCAGGGTACATGAACTGGAAACTTCCTGGGGCAACAGAACCGGCTCTGCCGGCACCTTTGACTGCCCCAGCCAAGCGGCAATCTCAATCGCCTTCAGCGCCTCATCCAGCCCGCACATCGGTGCAATATCCGCTGCCAGCAACCTGTGGCATTCATGCTCAGGCATGTTTTCATGTATTGTCGCAATCAGCGCCATCGGGGTGGATTTATCCTTGCGCGCACGCAGCGCGCCGGTTGTGACATCATACCAATCTTTGGGCGTACAACGGTCCTCTCTCGGGTAGTCTAGGATAATCACGCCAAGGGCCAGATCCGGATCCATCATCGCGGTAAACGTGTTACCCAGGGCATTCGCATCACGCCAGATATACGTATGATAATCCAGCGGATTGTTCAGCGCCACCATTGGCCCAAGCGCGGCACGCAGGTCCGTGTGCTGCCGATCTGACAGCGGGGGAAACTCAATCTGCATGCCCACTGCCGAATCCGCAATCAAACTGGCCTCTCCACCGGAGCAGGACATCGAGGCAATTTTGTTGGATTTCAGCGGCCCTGTGACATGCAAAAGCTTCAGCGTTTCCAGAAAATCCGGGATCGAGTCGACCTGCGCAATTCCCAATCGCGAAAGAAACGCACGCGATCCGGCATCGCTCCCGGCCAAAGAGGCGGTGTGAGAAATCGTAGCTGCTTGCGCATGTTCAGATTTACCGACTTTCAGCGCAATGATCGGTTTGCCCAGCGCGCGCGCTGTTGCAGCCAATTCTTCATATCCACGGATATCACCGATACCCTCAATATGTAGGCCCAACGCCGTAACCCGCGGATCGGCCAACATCGCTGCACCAATCTGCGGCAAGCCGGTTTGCGCCTGATTGCCTGCTGCGGACAAATAGGCAATCGGCACCCCACGGCGCTGCATCGAGATGTTCATCGCAATATTTGAGGACTGACTGATAATCCCAACGCCGCTGTCCACATGTGCGCCACCATGCTGATCCGGCCACAGGGCTGCACCGTCCAGATAGTTCACGAAACCATAGCAGTTGGGGCCGACCAGGGTCATATCGCCCGCAGCCTCAAGCAGCTGTTCCTGAAGGCTGGCGCCAGAGGCGTCCTCGGCCTGTGCTTCGCGAAATCCGCTGGCAAGACAAACGACGCCGCCTGCCCCCAGCTCTGCCATTTCACCCACAGCCTCAATCGTTAGATGGCGGTTTACGGCGATATAGGCGGCATCGGGCACGCCCGGCAAATCGGCGGTGCTTTTATAGGTCTTTTCCCCCTCAAACTCGTCCCGTTTGGGATGAACCGGCCAGATCTCGCCCTCAAAACCGATGCTGCGGCTGTTTTTGATAATGTTTCTGCCCCATTCACCACCGCCAACAAGCGCGATGGATTTTGGACGCAAGAGTTTGTCCAAACCTGACACGTGTTATCCTCCCAGCGGACGCAACATTTCGCGGCTGATGATGTGCCGCTGAATCTCTGATGTACCTTCCCAGATACGCTCAACCCGCGCATCGCGCCAGATCCGTTCCAGAGGCAGCTCATCCATCAGGCCCATTCCGCCGTGAATCTGTATCGCTTCATCTGCGACCATGGCCAGCATTTCCGTAGCTTTCAGTTTGGCCATGGACATGTCGGTTTCTGTGACCGTGCCCTGATCAAACTTCCAGCCTGCTTCCCATGTCAAAAGATTTGCGGCCTTCAGCTCTGTCGCCATATCGGCCAGTTTGAACGAGATGCCCTGAAATTTGGAAATCTGCTGACCGAACTGTTTGCGCTCTGCGGCATATTCCACAGCATGCTGCAACGCGCGTTCGGCGCGACCCAAACAGGTGGCAGCGACTTGCAGGCGGGTTGCCCCGAGCCATTCATTGGCAACATGGAAACCCTTGTGAACCTCGCCCAGAATTGCAGATTTAGGCAAGCGGCAGTCATCAAACTCCAACACACCGTTGGAATAACCACGGTGGCTGACATTGCGATAGCCGTCGCGCACAGTGAACCCCGGCGTGCCCTTGTCCACAAAAAACGCTGTGATCAGTTTCTTTTTGCCACGCGGCGTTTCCTCTTCCCCGGTCGCCATGAAGACGATGGAGAAATCAGCAATATCGATATGGCTGATAAAGTGTTTGGTGCCGTTCAGGATAAAATCATCCCCGTCTTGGCGCGCTGTCGCAGACATACCACGAAGGTCAGATCCCGCCCCCGGCTCGGTCATGGCAAGGCTGTCCCACTTTTCGCCGCGGATACAGGGGAACAGATATTTTTCCCGTTGCTCATCCGTCCCGGCCAACAGGATGTTTGATGGGCGGGCCACGCCTGTCCAGTGCAAGGCATAGTTGGCCCGGCCCAGTTCTTTTTCATACATCAGCCAGGTCAGCGTATCGAGCCCGGCACCACCGACCTCTTCGGGCATATTGGCCGCATAAAGACCCGCCTCTATCGCTTTGGCCTGAATTTCTTTGACGACATCCATCGACAGATGGCCAGATCGCTCAACTTCAAGCTCATGCGGGTAAAGTTCATTCTCAACAAAACTGCGAACGGTCGAGACAATCATCTCTTGTTCTTCGGTCATCCCAAACTGCATCTCACTCTCCTCCGAAGGACATGGGTTTGGGGGATCGCTATCAGATATTGCAGAGCCACAATATGCAGGTTATGCAAATATTCATGCACATTTCGTTCAAAAAGCACTCCCCAGGCACCCAGAAAGTGGCGGTTCTTCTGTTTAATCGCTTCTCTAACCATTGCCTGGCCAATCTTGTTGAACCAATGCGTGCCGTGAACTCTCTGACCGGGCAAAAATCCTATGATTGGCAGTTTGTCACGCTGGACGGAAAGAAAGTTGAATCCTCCAGCGGCCTGCCCATTCTGCCGGATTGTGCATTGTCCCGCGCTGATCCAGGTGAGCTTGTGTTCGTGATGCCCAGCTATGATCAGAAAGACTATGCCACGCCGATCTGCCTAAGCGCCCTGCGGTCTGCGGCGGCGCGGTTCAAAATCGTTGCCGGACTCGATACCGGAAGCTGGCTGATGGCGGCAGCCGGGCTGTTGAACGGTCATCCGGCCACCATTCATTGGGATGCGATCGAGGCCTTCTCTGAAACCTTCCCCGATGTCGAGGTGCAGAGAAAGAAGTACGTGATTTCGGGAAATCGTATCACTTGCGGCGGTGCGATGACCACGTTCGACTTGATATCCAAACTGATCGGTGATCGGTTCGGAGAGGTCATGCGCCTTGAAGTTTCGGCCTTTTTCCTGATGGACGGCACCGCCCCCGGGAACGCAGCTTCGCCCATCAGGTCCCGATCACGATTGGTGAACGAAGCCGTATCCGTGATGCAAAGCAGCATAGAGGAACCGCTGCCCATTTCGTCATTGGCCAAAAGATTGAACTGTTCTCTGCGTGATCTGGAAAACCGGTTTCAACAGGAACTGGCGACGTCCCCCCGTGCCGTCTATCGACGGCTTCGCCTGAGTGCCGCCCGCAGATATGTAGAATCATCAACCTATCAAATCGCCGAGATTGCGCTGCGCTGTGGATACAAGGATGCCAGCGCCATGACACGGGCCTTTCGCAGTGAATTTGGCGTCACGCCACGGGATGTCCGAAAGTGACGGGCAATGGCGTATACATCATTGTCTTGGCTGCCGGGGCCTCTCGTCGCATGAGGGGGGCCGACAAGTTGGTGCAGACTGTGGATGGACAGCCCTTGTTGCGGCGCTGTGTCGAGCGCGCACTGGCCAGTGCCGCCCTAGGGGTTCACGTCGTTTTGCCAAGCAACAACACCGCACGCATTAAGGCGCTTTCTGATCTGCCGATCGTTAGCGTCCTTAACCAAAACAGCGACAAAGGGCTTTCGGCATCCGTAACTTGCGGCATCGAGAGTCTACCAAAAAATACCAAAGCGGCCATCATGCTTCCTGCAGACATGCCTGATATTGCGCCCGAGCACCTCAACCTACTGATTGCCGAATGGCAGCGCAGCGAGGAGATCATCAGGGCAACAACCGAAAATGAGACCGCGGGAAACCCGGTTTTGTTTCCGCGCAAATACTTTGAAGCGCTTCAAACATTGGAAGGCGATAAGGGCGCACGTGATTTGCTAGTGCAGTTGTCTGATCAGATCGAATATGTGGAGTTGCCCGGTCAGGTCGCCCTGACCGATCTGGACACACCAGAGGATTGGGAAGCATGGTTTCGGCGCAACAAGTCCTAATTTTCCGGATCTCGGGCAGACCATAGTTGCCATTCATTTGATACTAGCCCTTGTTCCACGGTGAGCCACATTCTACATGGCACTTCATGAAGATGCGCATCCCATTTAAAAAAACCCGCCCTTTGGTCAATGTGATCCGTCTTGCGGGGGTCATCGCCGCGGGCAATCGCGGGGCATTGAATGACGCAAAACTGGCCCCACTGATCGACCGCGCATTCAAAAAGGGTGATCCAAGTGCGGTGGTTCTGGAGATCAATTCACCCGGTGGATCACCTGTACAATCGTCGTTGATCGGGGCCCGCATTCGCCGTCTGGCGCAAAAACACCAGATTAAGGTTTATGCGTTTGTCGAGGATGTCGCGGCATCGGGCGGATATTGGTTGGCTTGTGCCGCTGACGAAATCTGGGTTGATCACAGTTCAGTCGTAGGATCCATTGGGGTGATTTCATCCGGTTTTGGCCTGGATGAGTTTATCACTCGTCACGGAATATCCCGCCGCGTTCACACCGCCGGAAAATCGAAATCCATGCTCGATCCGTTCCGTCCGGAAAACCCAGAAGATGTCGCCAGATTAAATCACATGCTAGAGCAGATTCACGTGAACTTCAAAGAGCACGTCACAGCTCGCCGTGGGGATCATCTGAAAAACGATGCCGATCTTTTCACCGGGGATGTGTGGATTGGGCAGCAATCTGTTGACCAAGGTCTGGCAGATGGTGTTGGAAATCTTGTACCCAAGATGCAGGATATCTGGGGGGACAACGTTCGGTTTCGGCATTTTGGCCCCAAAAAAGGTCTGTTGTCGCGATTTGGGTCGCAAATGTTTTCAGATGCAATGACTGAGGTAGAGGAGCGTGCGGAATACGCACGCTTTGGCCTTTAGATGATCATTAAAGCGGTCACAGTATTTCTGATTGGCATGGCGGTCTTGGCTATGTTCGGCCGCTTTCGCTTTCCAGGCCAAACGCAACTAGAAAACCGCAAATGCAAAAGCTGCGGTCGATACAAGCTGGGCCGTGGGCCCTGCACGTGTCAAAGCGACAAGGGCTAATGCAATGATCGATTGGCTGTTTGTCGGGCTTGGGTTGCTAATCTTACTTCTAGCCGGTGATGTGCTGGTGCGGGGCGCCGTCAATTTATCCCTGCGTCTAGGTATTCCGGCATTGATCGTCAGCCTGACGATCGTGGCGTTTGGGACATCTGCGCCAGAACTTTTGATCGCCATACAGGCAGTACACGAACATGCGCCTGGAATTGCGCTTGGGAATGTGGTTGGCTCCAATACGGCCAATATTTTGATGGTGCTGGGCATTCCCGCGATCATCTCTGGCTTGCGATCGTCCGAATGCGATACCCGCAAAACCTATATCTTTATGATTATGGCAAGCGTTCTGTTTATCGGCTTGTGTGCATTGGGTCCGTTGACCTGGATTCACGGGCTCATACTGCTCAGTGTTCTTTTCCTATTGCTGACAGATCAGGTTCGCGCTGCCTTTGTCCATCGCAATGGGGCCAAACCCTGTGGACCTGATGTCGACTCTGAAGAGGTCGAAGGCGCCGATCCAAGTATGAGCTGGATCAAGATCGGGATCTTTCTGACGTTGGGCCTGATCGGCCTGCCATTGGGTGCCGATCTTTTGGTTGATGGAGCTGTGAATGTGGCCCGCACCTTTGGTGTGAGTGAAACGGTGATCGGCCTCACATTGGTGGCAATTGGGACATCACTTCCCGAATTGGCGACCACTGTCATGGCGGCCATGCGCAGACAGGCGGATGTGGCGTTGGGCAACGTTATTGGGTCGAACATGTTCAATCTGTTGGCCATTATCGGAATCGCAAGCATTGTCGGTGATATTCCCGTTGATCCTGAGTTTCTGGTCTTTGATCTGTGGGTTATGCTGGGTGCATCGCTATTGCTGGCACCATTTGTATTCAAGGGCTGGAACCTCACCAAGCGATGGGGTGTGGTTCTGTCTGCTCTTTATGCGGTCTACATCCTGGCAGTTTTGAACTAGCGGGGCATTCATGCGCAAACGGGCTTTGGTCACCGGCGCTGCTCGCCGGCTTGGCCGGGCCATGGCAGTGCATCTTTCAAAACGTGGCTATGATGTTGCGATCCACTATTCCAGTTCTGAACATGACGCCGCCTCGCTTGTTCGCGAGATTGAAGGCGTGGGAACACAGGCCGTCGCAATTCAGGCCGATCTTTTGAATGAAAGTGAAACTCAGCCTCTTGTGACCATTGCGAGTGAGGCTTTGGGTGGGCCACTAGATTGCCTGATTAACAATGCGTCCATATTCGAAGATGACCGCCTTGAAACCGCGACCCGTGAAAGTTGGGACCGGCATATTGAATCAAACCTGCGCGCGCCGTTCGTTCTGATCCAGAACTTTGCCAAACAGGCCCCATCTTTGAACTATGACGTGCATGGGGAGCCACATGCACAGGCTCTGGTCATCAATATGCTGGATCAACGGGTTCATAATCCGACCGAAATGTTCATGAGTTATACCATCGCCAAAATGGGGCTATGGGCACTGACACGAACAGCTGCGCAAGCCTTGTCGCCATCCATTCGCGTTAACGGAATCGGACCAGGGCCCACATTGCAAGGGGCCCATCAATCAACAGCGCAGTTTACCCAAGAACGAGCCAGCACGATTTTGCGCCGAGGCGCCTCGCCAGAGGATATATGCGCTGCTCTCGATTATTTTCTGAATGCGCCAACTGTGACCGGTCAACTGATCTGCCCGGACGGAGGGCAGCACCTGACCTTCAATTGTCCGACATTTTGATGTTCAAATCGCCAAGTACCGGAATGCATACTCATTGGTTGAGTTTTGCACGGCTCACACCACCGTCACATTCCTGTTACCATTTCTTCAATAAAATCAGTCGTTTGCCAATATGGCATTTTTTTACCATTTGTTTTCAAATGGTTACAATTGTGCCTATTTTTTAGGCACTTCGATGAACTGGCCAAAAAACAACGGAAATTTCTGAATGGCAATAACTTGTCACCAGACTTATCCACAAGAACCGTGGACAGCTTTTCTCTTGCCACTGGCGCATTAAGATTGCAGCAGTTCAGAGAATCACGCAGTTGAGCAGTATGACCGACACGCCTTCAAACACAGACGAGCAAGTTCCGCTGACGGGGCATGATTGCGTTCAGTCATATCTCCGATCACTGGACAACTCTCCGGGTGTGTATCGAATGCTCGATAACCGTGGTCGGGTGCTGTATGTCGGCAAGGCGCGGAATCTGAAGAAGAGGGTGGCCAATTACGCAAAGCCTTCGGGTCATTCTGCGCGGATTGCGAAGATGATTTCTGAAACCACCAGTATGATGTTTTTGACCACGCGCACAGAAACAGAAGCGTTATTGCTGGAACAAAACCTGATCAAACAACTCAAGCCGCATTACAATGTGCTGCTGCGCGACGATAAGAGCTTTCCGAATATCCTGGTTGCCAAAAATCATTCGTTTCCGCAGATCAAAAAACATCGCGGCGCAAAGAAGGAAGCAGGGGATTACTACGGGCCCTTCGCCAGTGCAGGCGCGGTGAACCGGACGCTCAATCAGTTGCAAAAAGTATTCCTGTTGCGAAATTGCTCTGACGCAATGTTCGAGAGCCGAACCCGGCCCTGCCTTCTGTACCAAATCAAACGTTGCTCTGGGCCTTGTGTCGGTAAAATCCGTGAAGCAGACTATCGCATGCTTGTTGAAGACGCCGAGCGGTTCTTGACGGGCAAATCTACACATGTCCAAGCAGATCTGGCGCGCGAAATGCGGACCGCCTCAGATGCGATGGAGTTTGAGCGCGCCGCAACATTGCGGGATCGTATAAACGCGCTCACCCAAGTCCAGACGGCTCAGGGGATCAACCCACGCGGCGTGGCAGAGGCCGATGTGATCGCGTTGCATCTGGAGGGTGGGCAGGCTTGCGTGCAGGTGTTCTTTATCCGTGCCCACCAGAACTGGGGGAACAAGGATTTCTATCCCCGCACCGGGGCCGGCGCCGAGGCCAGCGAAATCTTGCAAGCGTTCATTGGCCAGTTCTATTCGACCAAAACACCCGCACGGCAATTGTTGCTGTCACATCCCATTGAGGAGAATGAACTCGTACAGGATGCGCTTAGCGAACAGGTGGGCCGTCGTGTTCAAGTCGCGGTTCCGTTGCGCGGTGAAAAGGCAGAGTTGGTCGCAGGCGCGGCCCGAAATGCCCGGGAAAGCCTCGCCCGGCGGCTGTCTGAAACAGCCACCCAAGCCAAATTGCTGCGCGGTTTGGCAGAGGCTTTTGATCTGGAGGAGGCCCCTGACCGTATCGAGGTTTATGACAACTCTCACATTCAGGGCACCAATGCCGTCGGCGCAATGATAGTTGCGGGGAGAGATGGCTTCATGAAAAGCCAGTATCGCAAGTTTAATATCAAGGGTGAGGATCTGACCCCAGGGGACGATTTCGGCATGATGAAAGAGGTCCTGACCCGGCGGTTCAAACGGCTGTTAAAGGAAGATCCTGACCGGCAGAACGGCACCTGGCCCACACTGTTGTTGATTGACGGCGGCGCCGGTCAGGTCAGTGCTGTTGCAGAGATAATGGCAGAACTGGGTGTCGAAGACGTTCCCATGATCGGGGTCGCCAAAGGCGTCGATCGCGACCACGGCAAAGAGGTGTTCCATCGGACGGGCACGCAACCCATCGCCCTACGACGCAATGATCCGGTGCTTTATTTCATCCAGCGACTACGGGATGAGGCACACCGCTTCGCAATCGGAACGCATCGCGCGAAACGGGCCAAAGCAATCGGGGCAACTCCGCTTGATCAGGTGCCCGGGGTTGGCGCAACACGCAAGCGCGCATTGCTGGCCCATTTCGGCAGCGCCAAAGCAGTCTCACGCGCCAATTTGGCTGATTTGAAGGCTGTAGATGGTATCTCCCATGCGTTGGCTGAAACCATCTATGGCTATTTTCACGAATCTGGTTAAAGCGTCGATTTTCGGCCGTAGGAGCCGCGCTCTCTCTTCCCCCTGACCAGACAACGGGTTAGGAAGGGGTCATGACATGGAACTTGCCCAATATCCTGACGCTTCTGCGTCTTCTGGCAGCGCCCGGCGTGGCGGTGATGTTTCTCTACTTCGCGCGCCCCTGGGCGGATTGGTTCGCTCTGATCTTGTTCTTATGCGCTGCCATTACTGATTTTCTGGATGGCTATCTGGCCCGTGCCTGGAAACAGGAAAGCCGCTTTGGCGCGATGTTGGACCCGATTGCCGACAAGGCCATGGTGGTCATCGCCTTGATGGTCATCACCGGGTTTTCAGGGATGAACCCCTGGTATCTTTTGCCGGCCACTGTGATCATGTTCCGAGAGGTCTTTGTCTCTGGCCTACGGGAGTTTCTGGGGGATCAGTCGAAACTGCTGCAAGTCACGAAATTGGCGAAATGGAAAACCACCGCCCAAATGATTGCAATCGCGGTTTTGTTTGCCGCCGGGGTTTTTGAACACAATATCATCGAACGTACCATCGGCATGGACAACTCCATAATCGAGGGGATCATGTCCGGCGCCATCCCGGATGAGGTCGGGCTGCATTTCAACGCCATGATGTGGAAGATCACTTGGTGGGGCGGCGTCGTTTTGCTGTGGCTCGCTGCAGCTCTTACATTGTTGACCGGCTGGGATTATCTGAGCAAAGCAATTCCATATCTTCGAGATGATAAATGACGGTAATGGTGCTTTACTTCGCTTGGGTCAGGGAACGGATCGGCATGCCGAAAGAGGCGGTTGAAACCTCTGCCCAAACGGTGCGGGAGCTGGTCGAGGAATTGCGCAATCGTGAGCCTCGCTATACCGCCGCGTTCGAGGATCTGTCTGCCCTGCGTGTGGCCGTCGATCAGGATCTGTCGGATTTTGACGCCTCAATCTCTGGCGCGCGCGAAGTCGCTTTTTTCCCACCTATGACCGGGGGCTGAGATGGACATTCGCGTCCAATCTGATCCCTTCGATTATGGCGCAGAATGCGCTGCATTTGCAGATCGGGCCGACGGGGCTGGTGCTATCGTCACCTTTGCCGGGATTGTACGCAACAACGAAGCGGGCACGCTCGACCGGATGGAGATTGAGCATTACCCCGGCATGACCGAAAAAGCGCTGCAGAAAATAGCCGCAGAGGCCATGGAACGTTGGCCATTGTCCGATAGCCTGATCATCCATCGCCACGGCCCCTTGCACCCCGGCGATCAGATCATGATGGTTGCCACCGCCTCGCGTCGTCGCGCAGCGGCGTTCGAGGCCGCCGCGTTTTTGATGGATTACCTGAAATCCCGCGCCCCGTTCTGGAAAAAGGAGTTCACCTCCGACGGGGCCGAATGGGTGGAAAGCCGCGACGAAGACGAGGACGCTCTGGACCGCTGGTAGTCCGGGATTTCTCTCAGCCTGTCAAAGGCGCGCCGCCCAATCCCCTGACCCCTTGTGCCTGTAACGATGTGACCAGTTCATCAGTGTCTACTTTCTGGACACTGACCCCATCCCGTAGCGCCAGCATTGCTGCCGTCGCCGTTGCTTGACCCATGGCCATGCATTGCGGCATCCCCCGGACAGAGGCAAAAGCCGTGGCATCCGCGGAAATGATCCGGCCCGCAAACATCAGGTTTTCAATCTGTTTGGGGACTAAAGAGCGGAACGGAATCGTGTAATAACCGCCATCCTCTACCATCGCATCATGGGTCATTTTGTCAGAGGCACGCATCACATCATCGATCGGGTTGTCGCACGCCACGATGCCATCGGGAAACTTCGTGCCGCGGGCCAAATCCTTCCCGGACACCTGATACACTCCTTCCAGTTTGCGAGTTTCACGAACACCAACCGTCGGGCCCAGATAGATCATGCGGGCATTTTCAAATCCCGGCACGTCACTACGCAAAAATTCCGCCAGTTGATGGCACCGACGTCGTCCTTCCTGTGTTGCCCGGGTCACGTCTTGGGGATCGGTTCCATCAACCCCGCGGATCACGACAGAGTTGCAAAACACAGTGTCGCGGTGAAACCCCTTCATCAGGTAAAGCTGATGCAGATGTTCGTGCAATCGGCCCTGCGCAATACCTTTGGCGGCATAGCGTCGAAAATAGGGGTCATCTTCGGCAAACACCCGATCCCAGTCGGCATCAATCATCAAAAAGGACAACGTCACGCCCATCATGTTGCCGCGCCCATCCCCCAGAGTATAGGGCACACCTGCATGGGCGGATATGTCACCGTCGCCCGAGCAATCGATTACAATCTGCGGGCGCACAGACTGTTCCCCATGACGATCATGATATCGAACCTCGGCAATTCGGTCCCCGTCCATTTGAGGCACAGTTGCTATCGAATTCAGGTGAACCTTAACATTGGCCTCTTCCAGCATCTCGAACATGGTTAGCGTTGCAATGTCATGATCATATTGAATTTCAGGGCCGAAATTGGCCAATGCGCAGGGCCGCTTTGCCGCCATTGGCGGATCCATCCGATATAGCCTGTCTGCCAGCTCCTCCATCACACCGCCGATGATGTGATCGCATGGATAGGCCGCCCCCCAAGGCATCCCTGGGCAAAAGGCCATGACACCGCCAACTTTTGAACTTGCCTCCAAAAGCGTAACTCGCAAACCCAGCCTTCCGGCCGTCACAGCAGCACCAAAGCCTGCTGTTCCGCCGCCGACAACCAAAACATCTGTCTCGTGTACGGTGCTGTGTGTCACGTCTAACTTTCCTGTTCTGTTTGGGCACCAGACTGAAAGGCGAGTTCGAACACGTCTGTTCTGTCTGCGACCCCTTCGCTGCCTAGATTCGATTCACAGGACTGATTTTGTTTGCGGGTTAGCTTTGCCCGATATTGTACTTTCCGATGTAATCGCGCAGCTGGTCCGTCTCCGCCCGTGCATCGCGCAGACCTTCCATCGCGGCGGCAAGTTCTGCTTGGGTTTGGTTCAGCTGATTGGTTGCGTCTGCGTCGCGCTGATGCATCGCTCTGATTGCTTCATCTCGCGCTTCTTCTGCCTCATGCAACGCCTGCGCCATCTTATCCAATTCCCCCATGTCGCCTTGAGCGACGCGAACAAACCTGTGAATGACCCAATGCGCGAACCAGCCCAACAGGAAGGCAATAAACAGGATGATTGCCGTGGTCAGAATAAATTCAGTTCTGTTCATCTTGCACCTCAGTCTGGGCATGTTCGTCAACATCTACGGCGTCTGGAATCAGCGTAAATGTTATGCGCCGATTGGCCTCTCTGCCCGCTTCCGTTTTGTTGTCAGCAATTGGCTGGGTTTCCCCGTATCCTTTCGCTGAAAATTTGCTGGTAAGTACGCGGCGCGCCAGTAATGCATTCAATACCGCATCTGCGCGCGCCTGACTAAGAGACTGATTCATGGTTTCGCGCCCCTGGCTGTCAGTGTGTCCACCAATTTCCATGGCAACATGCTCACATTCACGTGCCTGGTCAGACAATTCCTTTAGAACGCCACCCGCATCTGCAGAAATATCGGCAGAGCCTGGATCAAAGCTGATTTTGTTGCTTTCCAGAATGGCGTTGATATTTGCCACGCATTCATCTGGCGTTGGGATACTTGCCAGCGGATCGAGCTTCTCGACGTAGTGCACATCAATCGAAAAACTCTGCGCTTCGCCCAGCTTATCTGAAAGTATCCGAGATATCTCTGCTTTGGCATTCTGATGTCCGGTGGCGCCACGGACTAAGACATGATCGCTTTGAACCACGACCTGGCCGTTGGCCAATAGGCTCATTGCCTCTAATCCCGCAAGCACACGAACGGGCCAACCGGACGGTAAGGTCGGGTCGAGCGTGGTTGCCGCATAGACATTATCCATTCCAAACCGGCTATGGGCGTAGCTTTCGGTAGCCGTTCGAAACAGTTCATCGCTGACTCTACCACGAAGTTGAACCAGCCCTTCTGGGCTGAGTGTCGCCGAAAACTCCAGTGGGCCCGTTGTTTCGCCATCTGCTGTGTCTTCCATCGGTTGAGGCAAGACTGCATGCAAGGAAAACAGGTCGGGCAGATCGGCCTCCAGCTCTGCGCTCACACGTTCAAACAAAGCAGGCGGTGTGCCTTTCGCCGCAATCAATGTCACATCTGCATTTGAAAATGTCACGGAACCCGCGCCAAGTTCTGCCAGCGCGCCGATCGCCCTCTCGACGGCGGCGCCCCAGCTTGCCGATGGCTGACCCAGTCCAACTGTGCAGCTTGCTTCTTCGCTCAGCCCCGCTGCTTCTGCCGCGCGCAAAATACGTTCACCGGTGGTTTGGCTGTCTGCAGAACAGGCGTCAAACCTGCCACGTCCATCTTCGATAAGATATCGAAGCGTGAACGGTGTGATGACCGGGCGCGGGGCTGACAGGTCCAACATCAAATCCAGGCGTGGCGGCGCGCTGTTCAAGAGCTTGTCTTGCAGCTGGGAGCGGCTTTCGATACTTTCTGTTACCGCAGTCACAGTCACCACCCCTGGAAGCACCGATATTTTTGAACGCGGCAGGACGGACAGTGCTTCCAACGCATAAGCCAACGAAACATCCCATTGCTCGGGCAGCGGAAAATCGGCTGTCTCAACCAAATCTGTGACTTTCACACCTTCTGAAATGTCCTCCAGCGCAGAAAAAAGTGCCGCCCGGTCACTTTGCAGTGGGATCAGACCGATGACGGAAATTCCGCTGTCATTGCGCAAAATCTCGACATTGAATTCTGGCGGGATCAGGTCTGCAACCGCCTGCACATCCATGGCGTCAATTACGCGGTGCGCATCTACAACTTCACCAGCTAAAGAAAGAGCCTGAAACCGCTTCGCCTCTGTCGGGGCTGTCCCCGTCAAAATCAACCGAAGACCGTCAACTGTCACAGATGCCCAAGCCGCATCATGGGCGACCAATTTCTCGGCCACTGCGATACGCGACGCCTTTTCAATCCGCTCTACAGTCGACACAGCAACCAATATTGACAGCAGCGCCGCTAACCCGAACGCAAGCAATGCTATCATTGTGACAGAGATACGCATGCCTCTCCCTTTTGGGTCATGTGCTTTGCGATTGTCTAAGCCGATGACGACCTGGGTGCAATCACACGATCAATGCCGCGGCGAAAAACAGCACAGGGATCAACCCTGCATTCCGGTTCGAACGGAAAAGACGCATACAGACATCAGGATTATCGATGTCCAGCGCACGCAACTGCCAGACCAGATGCCACCCCATTGCCCAAGGGCCGCCCAGTGCGATGACCAGAACCAGAACCGACACCGCCTCTGTGAGGGCGAGTATGACAGCAAGACCCATCACCACAACGACACCCACCAAAAACCGGCGCAACCAGACAGGCGTATTATGCTCAAACAGCCGTGCGGTGGATTTGACCCCGATCAGCGCATCATCCTCTTTGTCCTGATGGGCATAGATCGTGTCATAAAACAGCGTCCAGAACAGCCCAGCCAGATAAAGCGCAACGGCGGGCCATTCCAACTGCCCACGATGGGCCACCCAGCCCACCAGCGCGCCCCAGTTGAACGCGATCCCCAAAAACAGTTGCGGCCACCAGGTGAAGCGTTTTGCAAAAGGATAGATCACGACCGGAACCAGCGAAACGATCCCAATTACAATCGTCGCCATGTTAAACGTCAGCAAAATCACCAATCCGATCAGCGCCTGCGCCGCCAGCCAGATCAGCGCCTGCACCACGCTCACCTGACCTGCGGCCAAGGGTCGGGACTGTGTGCGTTCCACCTGTGCGTCGATCTTGCGATCGGTAATGTCGTTCCATGTACATCCCGCCCCGCGCATCACAAAGGACCCGATCCCGCAACCGATAATGATCCACAGATCGAACAGTCGGAGCCCATCCAGCGCCATGGCCAGCGTCACGCCCCACAGACACGGCAAGAACAAAAGCCACGTTCCAATTGGGCGATCCGCGCGTGATAAGCGCAGATAGGGGCGCGACCAGGTAGGCGCCCGATGATCTACCCAGTTGCCTTTATAAGCGTCGGCAACCTGTCCATGTGGCGCTGGCGTTTCCGGGGGTTGGGACATATGGTCAGCCTCATGACAAAAGCAAAGATCAGGCTCTATGTAGTTCACCCGCTAGGGGTGGGGCAATCGGTTCCTGTAAACCGCGATCAAGCCCATTACCTGTTTGGCGTCATGCGGCAGTCGGCGGGCGCTTTTATTGTTCTGTTCAACGGTCGCGATGGTGAATTTCTGGCGCGCATTGAAGAGGCCGGTAAGCGCGCCGGGCTATTGATCTGCGTAGAGAAAACGCGCGCCCTTCAAATGCCGCCTGATCTTTGGCTTCTCTTTGCGCCGATCAAGAAAGCGCGAACCGATTTCATCGTGGAAAAGGCGACCGAAATGGGCGCGGCGCGCATCTGCCCTGTGCAAACAGACTTCACCAATTCAGAACGCATCCGTCGCGACCGTTTGCAAGCACACACCGTCGAAGCCGCCGAACAATGCGGTGGCACCTTTGTGCCTGATGTTGCAGATCTGGAAAAGCTATCTAGCGTTTTGTCGAAATGGCCCGCTGACCGCCAATTGATGTTTTGCGATGAAACCTTGGCCGGTGCCAAAGAAGTTCTGAGCTCTGCCAGTGGGGATAAATGGGCCATTTTGATCGGTCCCGAGGGAGGGTTTTCTGACGCTGAACGCAAGCGATTGCACGATATGTCCAACGCCCATGCCATCAGCCTGGGCCCGCGCATCCTGCGTGCCGATACCGCCGCCGTTGCGGCCATGACAGTGTGGCAACAGGTGCTAGGCGATTGGGCATGAGCTTTATTCGGCCCGAAGTGCGGCTTGTGCTGCATCAATGGCGCGATGCGATCATAGGTGGCGTCGTCGTCGCGACCGGTACGTATTGGAGCTTTTCCGCAGGCCCAATCCTGCGCTGGGTCGCGGTGTTGATGATCATCGTAGGCGGCGCAATCCTATGGGAAGGCATCAGGCGAGCGCGTCTACCACGTGCGGGCGGTGGCGCAGGTGTGGTGCAGGTGGACGAACGGCAGATCACCTATCTGGCCGCAGAGCAGGGTGGGATTATTTCTATCGACGATCTGATACGTGTCGAAATCCACACCTCAGGGAAAGGGTTTGACTGGTTGTTTCAGTCTGCAGGAATGTCCCTGCTTCGCATCCCCGGCGATGCTGAGGGCGCGGATACGCTCTATGATGCATTGGCCGCCCTGTCTGGCGCAAACATCGATCTGGTCACCGAGGCCAGCGCCTCAAATCACCGTGATATTTTTCTGATTTGGCAACGCGACAGACGCGCCCTCCATTGACTTCCACGACAAATCAAATCACCTGTGGGATGGAAGTAAGCAACTTGCGGAGCCAGCACCATGTCCATCCCTCAGTCCGGCGGCGGGCCGATCGAGCGCTATGAGCAGATGGCCGGATATCTGGCCGACGGCTGCAAACCTCGCGACGAATGGCGCATCGGAACCGAGCATGAAAAATTTGGATACTGCAAAGATTCCTTGAAGCCCCTTCCATTCGAAGGGGAGCGTTCAATTGTTGCGGTGCTAAGTGGCTTGCGGGACCGGCATGGTTGGTCAGAAGTGCGCGAAGGCGGGCATCTGATCGGCTTGGAGAAAGACGGTGCTAATGTCAGTCTGGAACCGGGCGGGGCCCTGGAGTTATCGGGCGCTCCGTTGGAAACCATTCACCAGACCTGCGACGAGGTGAACACCCACTTGGCCGAGGTGAAATCGATCGCCGATGAAATCGGGGTTGGGTTTATTGGTCTGGGGGCCGCTCCGATTTGGGAGCATGAAGAAATGCCCCTGATGCCAAAGGGGCGCTACAAGCTGATGGACGCCTACATGCAACGCGTCGGCACAATGGGCACCACCATGATGCGTAGAACCTGTACAGTGCAGGTCAACCTCGATTTCGGGTCAGAGACCGACATGGTACAAAAGCTGCGTGTGGCAATTGCCCTGCAGCCTATTGCAACGGCTTTGTTTTCGAATTCTCCCTTCTTTGAGGGCAAGCCAAACGGCCACAAAAGCTGGCGTGCGCGGGTCTGGCGCGATCTGGATGCGGACCGGACCGGCATGATCCCGTTTATCTTTGAGGACGGGTTCGGCTTTGAACGCTGGACGGAATATGCGCTCGATGTGCCGATGTATTTTGTCTATCGCGACGGCAAATATATCGACGCCCTAGGCATGTCATTCAGAGACTTCCTGAAGGGCCAACTACCTGCTTTGCCAGGGGAAAAGCCAACTTTATCCGATTGGGCGGATCACCTAACGACCCTGTTCCCTGAGGCGCGGATCAAGAAGTTTATCGAGATGCGGGGCGCTGATGGGGGGCCGTGGCGCAGGCTCTGTGCGCTGCCCGCCTTTTGGGTCGGGTTGAGCTATGATCAGGCGGCGCTGGATGCGGCGTGGGATCTGGTGAAGGGCTGGGACGCTGAGACCCGCGAAGCCCTGCGTGTGGCTGCGTCGGTTGACGGGCTTCATGCCGAAGTGAACGGTTTGAAAATGCACGATCTGGCGCGCGAAGTCATTGATATTGCTGAGGCCGGATTGAAATCCCGCGCCCGTCCTGGCGCCGGGGGATTGGTTCCAAATGAGACGCATTTCCTGAATGCGCTGCACGAAAGCCTGGAGACAGGACAAACGCCTGCCGATGAGTTGCTGGAACACTATCACGGCGATTGGGGCGGCGACCTGACCCGAATTTACCGGGAATACAGCTACTAGACACTGCGCAAACCCCAGAAAAACAGACCTCTGTATCGCGACTGCATTACGTCGGTATTGCGTCGGTGTGAATCTTAAAAACTGGGCGCACCAACTTAAACTTAGTGATCCCCGCCATTTTCAGGCGGAGAACGCTTTGGATCAGTACTTTCCGTTTTGCAAAGCAGTGCGAACGATAACTTCCATCAATTCCAGGCTGGATTCGGAACTGACATCTTCGAAATAGATGGTGCCGGGCCAGGGCGGCATGCGGTTGTCATATCCGTTACTCCGGATTGATCGCGCCACTTCTTTGACGGCCTCCAGGTCATCTGTGGCCACTTGATGGAGCGCTATTTTAGCGGCTTCGATATCTGAGACACTGTTCCGGTCGATCTGCGAGGACCCTACCCCGGCATAGAGCGGCACATTCAATTCAATCGCCTTGTCCCGGTAATAAGACACCGGCACCCGGTCATCGTGCAGGCGCTGAACATAATCGCGGCAAACGGAATGTTTGGCCCTTGTCAAATCATCAAGCGTCACTGGGGCTTCTGGTGTTTCTGGGGCTGCGCCACTGCGGGCGTTACGACGGTTTTTCTGCCGCGCCTGGGTCACGTAATCCCCGCGATAGTTCGCGTCATAAACACGATGCCCCCAAGGTTCACCTTCGGCCAAATAGCGGATCGACGCGATGGAAATGTCACGGCAGTTTCTGGGCCCGATAAAAAATGGGGAGCCGGAAGCATCTGACATTTCAATCCACGCATTGGGGAAACGAGCGACAAAATCATCGATCCACGGACGCAAAACAGTATCTGACAGATGATTTAGCAGCTCCAATGCAAAGTCCGGTTCATGCACCAAAGCGGCCAGCAGAGGTTCCTGACCAAACGTATCCGCCGCCAGGCTGTATGGCGCGCTAAGATGCAGAACCGGCTCCAACCCTGTCAGGTCAACATAGACCTGCGCCATTTCTTTGATCAGTGCCGGAACGCCGGTGCTGAAATCCGGGGTGAAGGCCTGTTGCCAATTGTCCCGATTAAGCAGCATCTCATCCGGATCAGAGCCCGGGGGAAATTTATCAGGATACATCGTGCATTGGCCCATCGTCTCCGCCGTGAAGGCGTAGACCGGCCAACTGAGATAAAGCTTGTTCATGCCCAAGAGCCGCCGCGTCATCAGTGTAGTGCGCACATATCGCGCCGGATCACCCTTGTAGAACTCGGCGGAATCATAGCCAAAGAGATCGTGCATGAATGTCAGTGACAGCAGGTTGATGGACCCACCAACATGGATCGCATCGTCGGGACCGGGCCAGGCAAAATTCTGGTCATACTTGCCGTCAACCGTTTCTGCCAGAAACTGCGCCAGTTCTTCCCGCCGATCATTGGCACCGCTTTGCCAGGATTTCAGCAGTTCTATTCCATTGGGAAATGACAGCAATTCATGATCGAACGCTGCATCCGAGATATGCAAAGCCTGAGTCATCTTTCGATATGCTCCAAAATATACTGACTCTATCATAATTTCACAAATTCGATTTATAAACTTGGAATAAATTCATAAGTCACATAAAATTATTATATGAATCGTCCACGAAATATATTCCCGATCCTGAACGCAATTTATGTGTTTGAAGTGGCCGCGCGAGAGCTGAACTTTACCCTTGCTGCACAAAAGCTGGGGATGGCGCAACCGTCCGTCAGCCGCTTTATCGCAAAGCTGGAGGATCATTTGGGCGTTGCCTTATTTGACAGGCATCGCCGCCAGCTTGCCCTAACGGATGCTGGCGCTGCGCTCTATGCGGCGACAGAACTGGGGCTGGGGCATATCCGGTCGGTTCTTGAGGAGTTTGAACATCGCGCGGATAACAAGCAGTTGGTCATCGCCTGCACTCATGGGTTTGCACATATGTGGATCGTGCCACGCATTCGGCATCTGAGGGCGCTATTGCCGGGATGGGATATTCTGCTGTCAACGTCAGAGCAGCCACAGGCAACAGATTTTGACGCGGCCGATATTGTCATCCGCTTTGGTGACGGGAACTGGCCAGACGTGCACAAGACACCATTGTTCAGCGAGGAGGTCTTTCCAGTTTGCGCACCACAATTCGCCCGTGAACACGGGCTGTTGTCTGGGCCCCAATCCCCGGGTGATCTGACGATGTTACCCTTAATTGTTCAGGATCATGGTGAATATGGTTGGCTGGATTGGAGGGGTTGGTTTGACGCCTTCGGTGTTGCAGTTCCCCACTTGCCAGAACCTCATCCGGTGCCAAGTTATCATTTCGTCTTGCAAGCCGCGACAGAGGGCGCAGGGATTGCCCTGGCCTGGCAGGATCTGTTCGAACCCTATCTGTCTAATGGCTGGCTGGTGGAATTGCCGGATATGCGCGTCAAGACCAGCAACGGCTATTTCGCGCTTTATTCCGCCGAACACCCGCAGGCGGGGATTATTGAGCGGTGGCTGCGGGGCAACTATTAGGTCGGTTTAACACTCGCCGTAACATAGTTCACCGATAGGTCGCGGTCGGAGAGGGACCAACTCCAGGCGATGGGGTTGAAGACAAACCCTTTTTTGTCCACTGGATTGAGCCCTGCGATGCGGATCAGATCGTAAAGCTCATCCGGTGTGATGAATTTCTGCCAATCATGGGTGCCTTTGGGCAGCCAGCGCATGATGACCTCTGCCCCAATAATCGCCATGGCATAGCTTTTGGGATTGCGGTTAATGGTCGAGGCGATCATCAGACCACCGGGTTTTAGAAGATCAGCGCAGGCATTTGTATAGGCTTGCGGGTCGGCGACATGTTCGACCACCTCCATATTCAGGACTACATCAAACTGTTCGCCATCGGCGGCCAGCGCTTCTGCGGTGACGTTGCGGTAGTCTATGTCCAGCCCGGATTGCTGGGCATGCATCTGCGCCACCGGGATATTGCCCGCCGCCGCATCCGCCCCCACAACCGTGGCCCCCAACCGGGCCATAGGTTCTGACAAGAGCCCGCCACCACAGCCGATATCCAACAGGCGTAGCCCATCAAAGGGCAGACGATCATTCAGGTCGCGATCGAATTCCATCCCGATCTGGGTCGTGATATAATCCAGACGGCAGGGGTTGAGCATATGAAGCGGTTTGAACTTTCCGTTCACATCCCACCATTCGGCTGCCATGGCTTCAAACTTGGCCACCTCTGCCGGATCGATTGTGCTTCTGATATCACGATCTGTGGGTTGCATTTAGCACTCCATATGGTTTTGTGGGGCCGCGAACTCGGCCCTCCCGGCGAGATATAGGGGTTTCATGGACAAATACGCAGGTCAACACAACACAGGCCAGAAACTTTTCCCGCCCTATGAGCCATATGATCGCAGGATGATGGCCACGGGCGACGGGCATCAGATCTATGTGGAACAATGCGGCAATCCGCAGGGTATTCCTGTTGTGGTGTTGCATGGCGGCCCCGGCGGCGGCTGCAGCCCGACCATGCGGCGCTTTTTCAACCCCGATATTTACCGCGTGGTTCTGTTTGATCAGCGCGGCTGCGGCCGGTCCAAACCCCACGCCAGCGTTGAAAACAACACCACATGGCATTTGGTAGGCGACATAGAACGCATTCGGGAACTATTGAGCATTGACCAATGGATCGTGTTTGGCGGCAGCTGGGGTGCGACCCTGGCGCTAATCTATGCGCAGGCACATCCGGATCAGGTTCGGCACCTGGTACTGCGCGGTGTGTTCCTGGCAACCGAGCCCGAACTGGATTGGTTCTATGGGGGCGGCGCGGGTCGGTTTTTCCCGGAATTGTGGAAAAAGTTCACGTCCGCGATCCCGCAGGAGGAACAGGATGATCTGATCGCCGCATATCATCGGCGCCTGTTTAGCGACAATCCAGCCAGTCACATGAAGTTCGCCCAGATCTGGGCCGGGTGGGAAAATTCGCTGGCCTCAATCGATTCCAACGGGCAGGCACAGACGGCACCATCGCAATATGCGCTGGCCTTTGCCCGGATCGAAAATCACTATTTCATGAACCGTGCGTTTTTGAACGATGAGCAGCAGATATTGTCAAATATGGACCGGATCGCGCAGATCCCAGGGCATATTGTTCAAGGCCGTTTTGATATGGTGTGCCCACCCGCATCCGCGGTGGCACTGGCAGAAAACTGGCCCGCGGCACATCTGCAGATGATCCCTTTGGCGGGTCATGCCCTGTCTGAGCCCAAGATCACCTCTGCCCTGGTGACGATCATGAATGACCTGGCGCTGAACGCGGCCCAATAGGCTGCATTGGCAACTGCCTCTGACAGCAAACATGCCACCCTAAGTGGCACGTGTTATCAATGATTTCTGCGCCTCGGGTTGGCCATTCATCACCAAGGTTGACCGGACCCGCCCCTCCGCGCCAAACTGGGCATCAGGCATACCGGGGGGAACCATGCCAGAACGTAGTAAGATTATTGCCCGTGAAAACGGTGCGCTTGTTGTAAAGAACGCCCAATCCATGCAGACAGAGGCCGGTGAGGCGTTGGAGGTAAAGCCTGCCATGGCGCTGTGCCGATGCGGCCATTCGGCGAACAAACCCTATTGCGACGGTAGCCACAAAAGGGTTGGATTTCGGTCATCCGGAGGAGAGCCCGCAGGCAGTGACCGGGTGATCCATTACGAGGGGCTGAACGCCACCGTCACCTATAATCCGCGACTGTGTTCGCATGCCTCGGAATGTGTGCGCATCGCCGTTCACATTTTCAACCCCGCCGCCCGGCCCTGGGTGCAGCCGGACAATGGCAATCTGGCGGAACTGGAAGAGGTGGTCACCGCCTGCCCATCCGGCGCGCTGGCCTTTGAAGGACCAGATCATCGGATCCCAGATCGCCCCACCATAACAGTGCAGGAAGACGGGCCCTTTTGGGTGCAATATGCAGATATCGACGCCCCGGAACCGGGCCTGGATGCCAGCGAAGACAAATATGTTCTCTGCCGCTGCGGAATGTCCGGCAACAAGCCCTATTGCGACGGCACCCACAGCGATAAAGGGTGGAAGGACGAGTGAGCGGCGACCGCATTCGACCTGTGCAGTGTCATGATCTTCTAAGTGGGCTTTGAATCCGAAGCAGGCCTAGGGCCTGTTAACACTACCGTCTGATGCCCGCTTCTGCTAAACCATTGTTATGAATGAGATAACAGAAAAGCAGTACGCGTTGATTGAGCCTTATCTTCCGGTTCAGCGCGGGAATGTACGGG